>NZ_WIPE01000111.1:0-1477 GCF_009760835.1 Bacillus sp. EE-W1
AGCTGATAAATCACCAGCTACTTTTCCAAGGTCAAGCATTGCAACGAATTCGTTCGTTACTAATTTCGTTGCCATAATTTGTCCTGCCGTTAGCATCTCTGATGTTGGAATACCCATTACGAATGCTAATGGTGAGAAAACATATCCTAAAATACTTTGGAATGTGATTCCGAAAATTGAATCGAACACACCGTTAATTGCTGTAATTAATGCTACGAAACCGATTAACATCGCCGCTACTGTTACAGCGATAGAGAAACCAAGCATAATATATTCGCCTAACATTTCAAAGAATGTTTGTTTTTTATCTTCTTGTAATTCTAAAATGTCGTCTTCTTCTTTTACGTCATATGGATTAATAATATGAACGATAATGAATCCACTAAATAAGTTTAATACAAGTGCTGTTACTACATATTTTGGATCAATCATTTTCATGTAAGAACCGACGATTGACATCGATACTGTTGACATGGAAGATGCACAAAGTGTGTATAAACGATTTTTCGGTAATTTGCTTAGTTGATCTTTTACTGTAATGAATACTTCACCTTGACCAACGATTGCAGCTGCTACTGCATTATATGATTCTAGTTTTCCTAAGCCGTTAATTTTACTTAATAGGAAACCGACTGCACGAATGATAATCGGTAATACTTTAATGTGTTGTAAAATCCCAATTAGTACTGCTAAGAAAATAATTGGTAATAATACTGTTAAGAAGAATGGTGCTTGTCCATCATTTGCTAGACCACCAAATACGAAATTAACCCCTGCTTCCGCAAATTTTAAAATAGCTCCAAATCCATCTGCAATCCCTTTTACTAATACAAATCCGACCTTTGTATTTAGTAAGAAATACGCAAGTACCAATTGAATGACAAGCATAAGTGCAATTGGTTTATATTTAATTTTCTTACGATCTGAACTGATAAGGAACCCTAGTACAAATACTACAAGTAAACCGACTAGAAACATTACGATCTTCATATGTGAATCCTCCACTTCTCCCACGAGTTATTGGTCGTATAACGAATGACGTCTGACCATTGATGTTAAAAAAATTTAAAACCCCTAAATATTATTCAACTGTTTTCTAAAATCAGTAAGCGTTTACATAAATTGCAATTTATAAAAGGTAGCTTCTTCTCTCCTACCATACTTAAAAGTCTGAAATTGATACCACCTACAAATCAAATTGTAAGCGTTATCTAATCGAAATGCAATATAAATTTTAAAAGATTTTTATATGTTAATATATTCCTAACTAATTGGTTTTTTCATGCAAATTTACCATAAAAAATAGCCCTAGCTATAAGATAGGGCCACCTTTGTTTATAACATAACACCAACGATAATCGCTGATAGAATACTTACTAATGTCGCACCATACACAAGGCGTAGACCGAATGATGATACAACATTTGATTGGTTTTCATCGATACCTTTCGTTGCACCTGCGATAATTCCGATTGAT
>NZ_WIPE01000023.1:0-5240 GCF_009760835.1 Bacillus sp. EE-W1
GATCCTCTTCTCATGAGAAGAGGATCTTTTTCTTATAGCGTTTTAGTTTTTGGACTAGGTGGTGTAACGGACGTATCATTTTCGGGAACTCTAGTTAGTAAGAATCCACCGATAACGAACAGTACAATAATACTAAGGACACCAGCGTTGGTTTTTCCTGTTAATTGCGTTGTAACACCGACTAATACTGGACCCATAATTGCCGCGAATTTACCAAAGATATTATAAAATCCGAAGAATTCATTTGCAGATTCTTTTGGTACTAGTTTTGCAAAATAGGACCGACTAAGTGCTTGAATACCACCTTGAGAAGTGGCAACTAACATTGCTAAAATCCAGAAATCGAGTGTCGTTTTTAAGAAATAAGCATATATGCAGATAATGATATAAATAATAATACCGACGTATAGCATTTTTTTACCTGTAAATGTTTCTGATAACTTTCCGTATAATAAGGCGAATGGACAAGCTACAATTTGTGTGACAAATAAGATGATTAATAGATTCGTTGCACTAATACCGAGATCTGTTCCGTAAGCGGTAGACATAGTAATAATTGTATCGACCCCGTCAATGTAGAAGAAGTAAGCGATTAGGAACATAAATACGGTTTTATATTCTTTAATATTTTTAAAAGTATCAGCAAGGCGTTTGAAGCTCATTGCAATTGGTCTTGGATGACGTTCAATATAATGTGTTTGCTCTACATTTTTTAGCATTGGAATTGTAAATAATCCCCACCAAAGAGCTGTTATTGCGAACGAAATTTGACTAGCAATGCCGACTGATAAAGGGATAGTTCCTTTTTGAGCAAGAATAATAAGAGCGATACAACCGATAAAAGGAATTGTGCTTCCAATATAACCTAATGCAAAGCCTCTTGTAGAAATTCGGTCCATTCTATCTTTAGAGGTAACATCTACTAAAAATGCATCATAAAAAATGTTTGCTCCCGCAAAACCGACTAATGCGAGCATATAGCAGCCTAGTAATAAGTACCACTGAGATGTTGGGACGACTGCTAGCATACTTGTAAATACGATACCGAGTCCAAAGAAGAATGTGAAAAATCGTTTTTTAAATCCTTTATAATCAGCAACTGTGCCGAGAATAGGGGCAAGTATAGAAATTAAAAGTGTAGCGAAAGAGTTTGCATATCCCCAATATGCCGTTGAAGTTGCACCAGATAGTCCGGCTTCTTTTGCAGCTGCTTTAAAGTAAATTGGGAATAATGCAGTTGTAATGACGAGCGAATATACCGAGTTCGCCCAATCGTATAATATCCAGCTTTTTTCTTGTCTGGACATTTTTTTCATATAATGTTCCCCCTTAAATTGTTCTACTAACAGTGTACAAAAATAAAAATTATAAAAAGAGAAACAGTTATGATTTTTACATAACTTTTACATATATACACAGTTCTTTACAATTGAAGTAAATCCTCTACAATTGATCCGTCTGTTTCACCTAAGTGTAAACCGAGTAGTCTAGCGATAGTTGGACCTTCATCAATAAGTCTCATGTACGGAATGGTAACGCCGCTTTTTATCCCTTTCCCAGCAGCGATAAAAATTGTTTCATAGTTAGGTTTTGTTGGAGAGTACCCATGCGTACCAAATGTATATTTTTTACTGGGCGTAACATCTTTTTCAGTAATTTCTTTTATAAAATCGCCTGTATAGTTTTCAGTGAAATAATATCCTTCTTGTGCTTCCAACATAAATAAACAATTACCATCTGCACCGCAGTCTTTTGCAGCTTCATCATGAAGCATAAATTCAATACCGTTTTGTTTATTTTGAAGTAACTCTTCAAGTAGTAGTTGTACTTTTCGAATTGTATCCGTATCATTTTTGTCTTTCACATATACATAGGCAGAGCCGTCGCAACTTTGGCAATAGACCTTCCAGTCTACTAATTTTCCTTTTGAATTTATAGATATAAGCCCATTTTGATGAAATAGTACATTTAATTGAATGGCTTTGTTTTCACTTAAAGCGCTATGATCACCGAGAGCGATAATTGTACTTTCTTCGTATAGGTCACTGTCTTTTAAAGCTTGAATAATTTTTCCTAGCCGTTCATCATGTCTATGGATAGCAGCTATTGTTTCGTTAGATTCAAAGCCGTGATAGTGTCTTTGAGTGTCTAAATCGGTGAAATGTATAAACATGACATTAGGCTTCTTCGTCTGGATTGTATGCACAGCAGATGCAAGTACGAAATCATCGAGTTCAGGCTGTGATAAGCCATTTCTTATATGACCAAAACGCTGATTCAAATCTAATTGATATAGTGGGCTACCGCTAAATAATGAAACTAAGATTTGATTTTGCCACGGTCTATTTGGAAAAATTTCAGGTAAATTGTAATCAATATTTGCTCTGCCGGTAACAGGCCATAGAAGGGCAGCTGTCGTTAAATTTGCTTTATGTGCTTCATCGTATAACGTTGTTCCTTTAATGGATTTTCGGTACCAATGCCAATCTGGTGACTCGCGTCCAGGTTGAAGTAACGTATTGCTAACTACGCCATGTTTATTAGGATAGTTTCCAGTAACGATTGTTGAGTGACTTGGATATGTTACAGAAGGATAAATAGGTTCCACTTTTCTCGCCATCGCGCCCTTGTTTATTAATGTTTGAAAATTAGGGAGTTTTTGTAATATAGGAAAATCTAAAGCTGATAAGCAATCGAAAGATAAAATAATGACGTGATTTGTTAATGCTTTATCCATAAAGTTCCCTCCTGATTATATAAAACCTATTCTTATATATTACTACTAATACCTAGTAATAAAAATATATTTCTAGGTAAAAATTTATTATTTATTTTCAGAAAAATTAAACATATAATTAAGTATAAGGGAATGAATGGAAGGAGGGAATACTATGGATTGGCTAGATGGATTTAGTATCTTTTACATCATTGGCGGAATTACGATTATCCTTGTATTTACTATTTCGTATTTACTAAAGAAACGGTTTCCAAACAAACAGTTCGATATTATATTTGCACTTAGTTTAATACTTCTTTGCTTAGCATCCTTTCCCGTTACAATGATGGTGATTGGTGGATGGGAAGGAATGGGATATGGATTTATTGGTTTCTTCGTTCTACTTGGTACACTTATCGGTATGATTGCACATCAACTGGTAAAAATCTCGCGAAAAAGCTACGTATAAAACTGCAGAAAATGAAAAGAATATATAAAAATGAGAAAATTAGCTATTGTTTAAAAAAAGAATTTGTATTATGATAATCAACAAATTTATTTCGTTATAACGATGAAAAAGGACTAGTACATGTTCAACCTTTTTAGCAGAGAGAGAATCCGCTAGGCTGAAAGATTCTTAAAAAGGCGATATGGAACCTACCTTTGCGTTCTGCATATGCAGCGGGAATTTCCCGTTATCAAAAAGAGAGCATGCACAATTTTTGTGCATGAATCAGGGTGGTAACGCCGGCAAAGCTCGGTCCCTATTTAGGGACACGGGCTTTTTTGTATTTTCAAAAGGAGGAAGATTGACTATGGCAAAAGAACAAGTACAAGCGATTACGAAGATGGAAGAGGATTTTGCACAGTGGTACACAGATATTGTAAAAAAAGCAGAACTTGTTGATTATTCAAGTGTAAAAGGATGTATGATTCTACGTCCGTACGGTTATGCCTTATGGGAAAATATGCAGAAAGTTATGGATGAAAAGTTAAAAGCAACTGGTCATGAAAATGTATATATGCCAATGTTTATCCCAGAGAGCTTATTGCAAAAAGAGAAGGATCATGTAGAAGGATTTGCTCCTGAAGTAGCATGGGTGACACATGGCGGGGATGAAAAATTAGCGGAGAGACTTTGTGTACGCCCTACATCTGAAACTTTATTCTGCGAGCATTTTTCAAAAATTGTGCAATCCTATAATGATTTGCCAAAGCTATATAATCAGTGGTGTTCAGTAGTTCGTTGGGAGAAAACAACGAGACCATTCCTTCGTACAACGGAATTCTTATGGCAAGAGGGCCATACAATTCATGAAACAGCAGAAGAATCGCAAGCTGAAACGTTACATATTTTAAATCTATATGCTTCTTTCTGTGAAGATTATTTAGCGATACCAGTAATTAAAGGGCAAAAAACAGAAAAAGAAAAGTTTGCAGGAGCAAAGGCAACTTATACGATCGAAAGTTTAATGCATGATGGGAAAGCACTTCAAACAGGAACATCCCATAACTTTGGAACGAATTTCTCTGAAGCATTTGATATTAAATTTTTAGATCGCAACGGTAAGTGGCAATATGTACACCAAACATCTTGGGGTGTATCAACAAGAATGATAGGTGGACTTATTATGGTTCATAGCGATAATAATGGTCTTGTAATGCCTCCTAAAGTTGCACCAGTGCAAGTTGTTATTGTACCAATTGCGCAGCATAAGGAAGGAGTTTTAGCGAAAGCAACAGAGTTACAAGAACATATTCAAAAGGTTGCACGAGTAAAAATAGATGCTAGTAATAAAACACCAGGCTGGAAATTTAATGAGTATGAAATGAAGGGTATTCCAATTCGATTAGAAGTTGGTCCTAAAGATATTGAAAAGAATCAAGTTGTACTTGTAAGAAGAGATACGAAAGAAAAAGAATTTATATCAATAGATCAATTAGAAGAGCGTATTCCAGCACTACTTGAGGAAATTCATAATTCTTTATTTAATAAGGCAAAAGTATTCCGCGATGAGAATACATATAGTGTGACGAATTTCGAAGAGATGAAAAAAGTAGCTGATGAAAAGCAAGGATTTATTAAGGCAATGTGGTGCGGAGAATTAGCTTGTGAAGAGAAACTAAAAGAAGAAGTTGGAGTATCTTCTCGCTGTATGCCTTTTGAGCAAGAGCATTTAGCTGACGAATGTATTTGTTGTGGTAAAGAAGCTAAACAAATGGTGTATTGGGGAAAAGCGTATTAATGCTTTTTTGATAGATGATAAAAAGGACTTTGGGCTGCATAATAAAATGCAATCCAAAGTCCTTTTTAGTTTTGCAATTTGTTTCATGTATGTTTTAGATGGAAGGATGTGTTTTTATTTTGCGTTTTTACGGCGAATAAATAGTAACATACCGATTAGGAATGTTGAAAGTCCCATTAAAATAGATGCAGGATAATGTGTTGCCGTATTAGGTAACTTATCGCCTTGTTCTTTCGCATTATCTTTTACATTGCCACCTTGAGAGCCGTTGCCACCCT
>NZ_WIPE01000130.1:0-14068 GCF_009760835.1 Bacillus sp. EE-W1
CAGTACCAAGTGGAGGAAGCCCGGCACCAGCCGACATCGTAACGGTTACACATAGTAGCCCAATTATTCCTTATGAAAGTGATAAAGAAGTGGCAGCAAGTAGAAGTCAGGAAACACGGACATTAGGACAATATACAACTGATAAAGTTAAAAATACAACATCATCCGTGAAAGAAAAGGTAAGAGGAGTACAAGAACGCATTCATAATTCTGAAACGGTACAGAATACAAAGCGTTTTTATCAGATGGGGCAAAACACGGGTAAAAGTTGGAGAGATATTGTAAACAAAAATAAAAATAATACAGATAAAAAATAAGCGTACGATTACGCTTATTTTTTATTGTCGAAAAGGAGGGAATCCCGATGAGAAGCTATCGGATTCCGAAAGAAATCAGTACAGAATTACGGATTAATAAAGTGCTTTATTTAATAGATTTCTTTTTATTAATTGGCTTATTAGTTGTAACGATGATTCTTAGGAATTTTGTACATGATTCCTTTCAATTACCATTTGTTATTTTCATGGCAGTTATTGCAATTATCATGATTTGGAGACCAAGTACGAATCCTCAAAAACGAATGTATGAAGTGTTGATTATTACATTGCTAAGAAGAAAAGGTGCATATTGCGCCATTGATAACGATCAATAAGGGAGGGATCAGATATGGCGTTATTTAGCGAAAAAGATGTAGAGAAAGAAGAGTCAAAACAACTAGAAAGACCGAAGAGAAATGCATTTCGATTTAACGAAAAAAATGTAAAAGAATCAATTTCTGAACCTAAAGAAATTGTGAAAGTGGTACCCGACAAAAAGAAAGAAGAAAAACCAAAGGTAGAACCAAAAGTAAAAAAGCAGAAAAAAGAAAAGCCAAAGAAAGACGTTTCGAAAAAGAAAAATCCAAAACTGTTAGGTTTTTTATCTAGAAAAAAGAAAGAAGCACCACCAAAGGTAAAAAAAAGTATTGCAGAAATTATGCAAATTGTAGATATGACAGAGGATGGCATATTTGAACTGAAAAATGAGGAGTTTTTAGAAATTCTTCAAGTGGAAGGTGACGATATGTTCTCTAAAAATAGCGACGAGCAAGCATTTGTTATTTTCTCACATGCTTATTTTTATCAAGCCTACAAACAGTCCATTAAACTCGTTTTTTTAAACTTTCCATGTCAAACAACTGAACAACAACGTTATATAGAGAAGAAAATTAAAGAATGTACCAGCCCTTTGTATGAACGGATTTTAAATCAGAAGTTAAAAGAACTGCAGTTTTTAGAATGGGGCAGAACAAATCGGGAAGCCTTCTTATTTATTTACGGAGAAACGGAATTAATCGTAAAAGAACGTGTGGATGCAGCAAAGCGATATATCAAACGTTCTACTGAACTATTAGAGGTGGATGAAGAGAAAAAGTTAGAGCTTATGTTTAAATTGTTTAATCAAAATGCAAAATTAGGAACGAAAAATATATGGTAGTAAGGGGGAAATAATATGTTTGCGTTCAAAAGTAAAAAATCCAAAAAGGAAAAACAAGAGGAACTAAAAATGAAGAAAGGTTATAACCCTTATTTAGTGGCTAGAGTTCAGCCACAAGGGGGAATTAGTTTTAAAGAAAGTTATTTTCAAACAGGTGATGGATTAGGTACTTGTGTTCATGTTTTTGACTTTCCAACAGAGGTAAATGATTTTTGGTTAGAGCAAATTATGAATATGCCAAATGTGATCACAACATTAGATGTCATGAGTGATGACCGAAGAGAGGTCGTTGAATCTATTAATAAATCCATGAGTGAACAAAGTGTTCGACATGATACAGCGAAGGATAATATAGATCGGATCGATGCAAAAAATGAATTTTTAGAGCTGGAAGCTCTCTATACGGATTTGAAACAAGGTGAGGTCATGAAACGTATTCACATTCGTATTTATGTCTCCGCTAGAACAATAGATGAGCTAGAAAAACAAGTAAAAGAGATCCTGGAAACATTAGAATCTTATAACTTTCGAGGAGCTGTCTTTTTAAATGAACAAGAGTATGAATGGGATGCGCTCGTAACGAGCTTTGATACACAAAAAAATTATGTGAACCGAAGAAAAGGGAAAGAAATTCCGGCAGTCAGTTTGGCTGGTGGGTGTCCGTTTCATTATTCTTATTTACACGATCCATACGGTACGTATTATGGAACAACGAAAACAAAAGGAAATGTTATTTTTGATATCTTCCATAAAGACAATCAAAGAAAGAGTTATAACGGTGTAATGATTGGAAAGTCTGGTGCGGGAAAATCAACATTGTTAAAAAAGAAAACGGTGGATTATGCAAGTAAGGGTCACTTTGTTCGGGTATTTGATGTAGTAGAAGAGTTTACAGATACAGTAGAAGAGCTAGGCGGAAAAACAATTGCTTTAGACGGATCACAAGGTCAGATTAACCCACTTCAAGTATATAAGACAGCAGAAAGTGAGGAAGTTAGTTTTACCCAGCATTTATCTAAACTGACAATTATTTATCGGTTCATTGCACCAGAAGCAAAAGATGATGAAATTAAAGAATATGAAAATTTACTTCGTAAACTATATATTCGTATGGGATTATGGAATGACGAAAAAGGAGCAAAAAATGAAATTACAACAAGAAAATCGAAAGAATATCCGATCTTCTCTGACTTTTTAAAGTTTGTTCGCAAAGAGTTATATCAAGATGTAGATGCTAGAAAGCATCATGATAATTTAGGAGACAGCAGACTTCATCGTTTAGAATTAATTGAATTAAATCTTACGAATTTAGTAGAAGCATATGCAGAATTATTTGATGGCCATACTACAATTGAAGATTTCAAGAAAGAACAGGTTGTATCTTTTTCTTTACGGAATATATCCAGTTTTAAACCAGAGGTATTCCAGGCACAGATATTTAATGTGTTAAATCTCCTTTGGAATGAAATGATTTCAAATGGTGCGCCTCAATTAAAAGCCTTTAACAAAAAGCAACTTGCTTTTGAAGATGTAACTCGTTATTTCATAATTATTGACGAGGCGCATCATATCATAAATACGAAAAAAGAAAGCGCTCATGCGCTACAATTTTTAACGAAACTTAGCCGAGAAGATCGAAAATACTTTGCAGGGCTTCTATATGCAAGTCACACGATTCGAGATTTTGTACCGGAAGGATCTTCACAAGAAATGATTGATGAAATTAAAAAGTTATTTGAACTAACACAGTACAAATTTATTATGCAGCAGGATAATAACAGTTTAGATATGTTACGAAAAGTGTTTGCAGGACAGTTAAGTGAAAGTGAAATTGCAGCGATTCCACATTTACCAACAGGGGATGTCATTTTAAGTATTGGGGCTGTAAAAAACATTCACTTCCATGTAGAAGTAACAGATGAAGAATTGATGTTATTCGGGGGAGGTGCTTAATACCATGCATCTAGTTTTAAAGGTTATACCAAAGAAATGGCTCATCACTTTAGCGCTACTTGTGATGGGTCTTTTTTCTTTTCTTTTACTTGGAATCGTAAGCATTTTTATTGCAGCGATGGGGAGCGATAGCGGAACAGACGCAGGTGATATTACGTATACAGGTGAAGGGCAAGTCATGAATGTTTCGCCCGAAGTTTTAAAATGGGAACCTACGATTCGGAAGTATGCGAAAGCTTTTGGCGTGGAACCGTTTGTCGCTTTAATGCTTGCACAAATGATGCAAGAGAGCGGAGGACGTGGTAGTGATCCGATGCAGAGTTCCGAAGGCGCATTTAATACGAAATATTGTAAATCACCAAACTGTATTACAGATCCAGACTACAGTATTTGGGCTGGTGTACAGGAGTTTAAACATGCGATAGAAAGAGCCGGAGTAACGAGTCCAGGGGACATGGATCATATCAAAACAGCCCTTCAAGCCTATAATTTTGGGGTAGGATTTTTTGATTTTGTTGGTGCAAATGGTGGCAAGTATACGAAAGAATTAGCAATCAAATTTTCACAACAACAATATCAAAAAGTAAAACATACTGGCATGTATCATTGCCTTAGACCAGAAGCCGTACCATATCAAGCGTGCTACGGCGATATTTTGTACGTTGACGCAGTTTTAAAATATTATCAGCCGGGTTCTGTCGTTTCTGGTGGAGGAGGAAATCCAGGAAGTGGAGGCAGTAGCGGTTCAAAAGTTGCCGATGTAGGTCGCCAATGGATAGGGCGTTCTACCTATGTATTTGGTGGAGGGCGTAACACAAATGACATCGCAAGAGGGATTTTTGATTGTTCAAGTTTTGTGCGCTGGGCATTCGAACAAGTAGGGATGTATACCAGTCCGATAGGAGCCGTAAGTACAGAAACATTAAACAAAATTGGTACAAAAGTATCAGCAAATGATATGAAACCGGGTGATGTTATTTTCTTTGATACCTACAAACATGACGGACACGTTGGAATTGTAATTGATAAGAATACTTTCATAGGATGCCAAACGAATAAAGGTGTTTCTATTGAGGATTTAAATAATCCGTATTGGAAAAAAGTCTTTTCTGGTCATGTAAGAAGGTTCTAAAAACCGAAGGAATGGGAGACTGAAAGAATGAAAGATAAACGAAAATTTTTGTTTATTGTGTTTGTCATTTTAGTTGTAGGTGTGACAGCTTTTAATATCTATTTGAGCAAAAAGTCAATGAGTGATGGAAAAGAAAAACAGTTAAAACTTTCAAATGAATTACTAACAAAACAAAATGAAGACTTAAAAAAACGACTAGATAAGGTGCTTCCTTCCGCACAGGAACAACAGAGAAGGGCATACTTATCGACAGCCGAAACATTTATACAATTATCATTTCACAGAGAAAAAGAAGGGTACAGCGAGCGAAAAGAAAAGGCAAAATCCATTATGAGCGAAGAACTTTTACAACAATTTTATCCAACTGATAAATACGAATTAGGAGATACGTATAAAACGAAACCAATAGAAATGAAGTTTTATTTACAAGAAAATGAACCTGATAAAGAGGAGGTAAATGTGTTAGCTGAATTTATAAATGTCACGACAGATTCAACGCAAAACCGAGAAGAAAAAGTAAACAATGTGTTACGAATCATCATGAAAAAAGATAAGGAAACATGGCGAGTTACAAGTGTGGAAGAGTTAAATATGAAAGTTTTATAACGAAAAAGGTGGGGTGAGAGTGTGATAGGTGCAATTAGTAAGAAGGGTGAAAGAATCAATCTAAGAAAAAATAAGTCGTGGGTCTACCTAACAATTATCAGCTTTCTATTTTTGGGTTTTTTCGCTTTCTTGACATCTAAAATTTACATGCCAAGTGATGAAAAACTATTCCATACAGAGACAAATAAAGTAATTAAGTTGTCGGGTATGGGGAAATTGATTGTAGAAAAAAGGGAATACAATCCACACAAAAACTTTATACAAATTTACTTTCGCTTAGAAGGATATGAAGAAACAGGATATACATTTAAGGCACAGCAAAAAGCAAATCCAGGTGTTCAGTTACCTGTCAAAGTATTGTATGAAGAGAACGGAAAATATGTTGTAGAAGTAAAAGAGTTATCTCCGAATTGGGGAGCGTTAGCTTTCGATATTTACAATAAAAACGGTGAAAAAGAACAAATGGATATTCGTAAATTCACACAAGATGTTAACGAATATGAAGAAGAAAATGCAGCAACAAAAAGTCCGAATAAATTAGTTCAGACGATTTTTACCGATCAAAGTAAAACAAAAGCAAATGATGAATTGTTAGCTGAAGATAAAAAAACATATGAGCTAGATTTTATGGAAAGAGACAAAAAGGATATAGAAACAAAGATAAAAAATTATGGGAAAGCAATCAAACTAGAAGAAGAAAATGCGAAGACAGTTTATGAAAAAGTAAAAGAATTACAAGATGAAATGAAGTACCAAACTGAAGCAAAAAAACGGAAACACAATCCAAAATAGCATCCTTAGAATCAAAAATAAAATCATCAGAAAAAAACGTGGAATTGTTTAAAGGAGAACAAAAAATTGCACGAGATAAAATCAAAAAGTTAGAGAAAAAGGCGCAAGAAATTAATAAAAAGTGAAAAAAGATATAGGAACACAATGGAGACAGTGAGGTGAAATAAGGGGACATGAAAGGGACACTAAGAAAAAATAACGGGACATGATGGAGACATTAATCAAAAAGATAGGGACATGATGGGGACATTCAACTTCTTTCTTTGTTCCCATCGTTTTGCTAGGCTCCGCCTAGCTTCACACCTTAGGTGGGAACAAAAACCCCTTATGCTCTTCTCACTATTTTTTGATCTCTACCCAGATTTGCAGAAAGGAGAGGGAAAAGTGGAAATTAGAATTAGAGAAGTAGATCCAATCGCCGTAAAGAAATTAGATGAAATTGCAAAGAGGAAAGGATTATCCCGGCAAAAATTTTTGAAAGCTCAAATTGAAATGCTGGCATTTTTTAAGCAGCAAAATAAAAGGGAAATGGAATTAGAAAATCTAATTGAAAAGAACATCCATATGATGAGTGATTGTTATAGCGCAATGGAAAAAATGAATGAGCTTATTCAAATGATGATGCAGGATGTTGAAAATGAGTAATGCTGTTCCTGTTCAGTCTTCAATAACACCAGGTGTTGTATTAAAAACGAAATTTGTGTTACCAAGTTCGGACGCTTTTCAGAACTATATTGATTATGTAGATCGGGAGGAAGCGAAAAGTGAAGTGAAGCTGAATCCGAAAATGTTCCAAACGTATCAAGACTATATGGGGAATTCAGAAAAGACATCGGCACTATTTACGGAACACGCAAATCGTTTAACAGAAAGTGAAAAAAAGTCCTTAAAGGAAATGTTTAAAACCGCTCATGAGAATGGAAGTATCATGTGGCAAGATGTCATTTCTTTTCATAATCCTTGGCTAGAGGAACAAGGCATTTATGATTCAAAAACAAAGACGTTGGATGAGAAAAAGTTAATGGATGTAACACGGCTGGCGATGAAGGAAATGCAAAAGAGAGAGGGGATTGAAAAAAGTTCAATCTGGTCAGCAGCCATTCATTTTAACACGGATAATATTCATATTCATGTAGCAACTGTTGAACCATTTCCAACGAGAGAACGTGGGAAAAGAAAACCCAAAACATTGGATGCGATGAGGGGAAAAGTCGTAAATAATCTGTTAGATCGTAAGCAGGAACAAAAACAAATTAATGATCTGATTCGAAACAATATGGTAGGAAGTAAAAAAGAGGATACGGTTTTTGATTGGCGCAATCAACATTTGAAACCATTGTTTTTACAAATCTATAAACAGTTACCAAGTGATAAAAGACAGTGGCAATATAGCTACAATACCATTCAGCCATTGAAGCCGGAAATTGATGAATTAAGCAGGCGATATATTCAACATCATCATAAAAAAGATTACGATCAGTTTCTCCAAAAGTTAGATAAAGAAGTGCAAGTTTTCAAAGAAGCATACGGGGAAGGCAAGTATGATAAGAAGCAATATGAAAATTACAAGACGAATAAAATTAATGACTTGTATAAAAGAATGGGGAATGCCTTTTTACAAGAAATGAAGGCATATGATAAAGAACAAAAGAGAATCCATCATATGAAAAAATCAAAGCCGTTTCAAAAATTTCAACAGAATGTATCTATACAGTATTCCATGAAGAAAGTGGAGCGTGCTTTTAAAAGTGAATATGAAAGTTGGAAAAACCAAAAGTATTATGAGCGGATGCAAAGGGAAAATGCATATGAAAATGAAAGGGGTTAGATCATGGGGAATGAAAAAATTCGAATGAAGTTATCGTTGAGTGAAGATGTGCATCAATACATTCAAGACTATATGAATGAAAATAATATTACACATCCAGGGGATGCTATATCGAAAATTTGTATGGAGCATCAAGCATCAAAAACTTCAGAATGGTCATTGAATTATATTTCTGAAGTTGTATCAAAAAACTTACACGATGTGTTGAAAAGTGAACTAACAAAAATTCGTCTTGGTGCAAATAGTGCGGATAGAAATACGCAAATTTTAATTGAGTTATTAAATGGTTATTTCTTTTTAGAGGGCGTAGATAGCCTTATTACGACTGATAAACAAGAGATGGGAAGTGTGAAAATAGCAAAAGAAGTCGTAGCGGAGCGAATAAGTAACGCAAGACAAAAACGTATAGATCATGAAGCAGCAAAGAACAATGTAACGTAAGCTACATTGTTTCTTTTTATAAAAAAACAGGAGGTTATTAGGATGTTATTATTTCGTGAAGATATCGCATTAGGTGTCATTAAAGAGGTTGGAGAAGGTGAACTTGTTTTACTTGTAAAAGAGGAAGAACTAACAATCAAAATTACACGAGAACAAGAGGAAGAACTTGCAGTCCATGTCATGAATCAAGAAAATATGTTAGTTCCAGTTAATGTGAAAACGCATGAGCTTTTCTTTGATACAGCTGAGAGATGGAATGAAGAAGAAATGGAGGAATTACAAAAAGCGAGTGAAAGAGTAGGAGAAGATCATGAGTAAAAGTTATAAGAAAAAGTATCAAACGAAATCACCAGAAGAAAAGAAAGAAGCGGTGCAAGCTTTAACAAAAAAGATGGAAAAAAGCGTAGAAGGTTATTTTCGTACACCGGGAGATTTAAAAGAGTACTTAACGTTTATGGCAAAGTTTTATCACTATTCACCATCTAATATTTCATTAATACAGAGTCAATTCCAGGGAGCCAATGCAGTTGGTTCCTTTTCTTTTTGGAAAGAAAAAGGATTTCCGGTTAAGAAGGGTGAGAAAGGAATTAAAATTCTTGTTCCAAACCGAACTGTAGCAAAATTTAAGGACAAAGAAGGCACTTGGAAAACAGTAACTAAAGCAAATGAGGAAGAGAAGAAACAAATTGAATCTAAAAGCGTAGAAGTGATGCCTGGTCGCTTATATTTTGCTGTCGGTCATGTGTTTGACCTGTCTCAAACAAACGCAAAAGCGGAAGATTTACCTCGTATTTTTCCGAATCGTTGGCTAGAAGGGAGCGTTACGGATTACCAGAGTTTGTATAAAGGAATGGAAACCATTGCGGAAAAAAACGGTGTAAAAATTATTGAGCCGAAGCAAGAACTTGGGGTCGCAAAGGGAGTTAGTTACACCTTAACAAATGAGGTTGCTTTGAATCCTAGAAACAGTGAATTACAAAATGTAAAAACACTTCTTCACGAATTGGCCCATGCCAAACTTCATACCGCAGAGACACGTATGAATTACACAGCACCAGAAAAAGAGTTTCAAGCAGAAATGACAGCTTATTCCGTTTCTTCTTATTTTGGGATTGATACAAGCGAATATTCGTTAGGATATTTAGCGAGCTGGACACAAGGAAAAGAAATGAAAGATAAAACGAAGTTGTTGAAAGAAGTACATGAAACTTCGATTGAATTTATTGAGACAATTGAAAACACATTAGAAAAGGAAAAAGAACAAATAAATGAAAAAGAGGTGGAAAGTATGGCAAATAAAAATGAAAAACAGGACGAAAAAAATATTTTATTGGTCGAATTTATGAGTTTAAGTAACACGACACAAGAGCTTGTTTCTGTTGCAGAGTTAAGGGAACAAGCGGATAGAAACCGAGCGTTTGAGCCCATAGAAGGCGCAGAAAAATTGAGTGATAAAGAATTTATTGATGCATTTAACGAAGCGAATCAAGAAAAGTATGCAGCACTAAATCAAGATGAAATAAATCGGCCAACTATGTTAGTTCAGTGGAGCGAAAACGAAAATTTTAAGGGTAGTCAGTTGATTCCATTTGGAGAGGCCAATGAAAAAATGGCTGAAGTCATTACAAATATTGAAAAAGCAAAAGAGGAAGCAAGAGAAAGGGATGAATACGTACCATATGATAAAACTCGTTATCATATTGCTATTCCAAAAGAAGTAGATAGAGATTTTGGGAGAATGGAACTTGTGAGTATGGATCGTTTGGATATGGGGGATGGGGACTACAAGACACCGTATGAACAAGTATTAAACGAGAAAAGGTATTTATCGGATGAAGTAAAACAAGCGTTACGAGATGAAGTGATGAATTATAGAAATAACAAAGAAATACCGATGGAAAAAGCACAAGAAAATCCATTAGAAAAATCGAAACAGACACCCAATCACTTAGTTACAATTGAAGTATTAGCAAATGGTATGCAAGATGAAGAACTGGCAAGAATCCACATGATGGATGCCGTTACGAAAGATATAAATTATTTATCTGTATGGAATCAAGATAAAACAAATCGGGACGATTTATATGTTTCCCTCATGGAAAAGAACGGGAAACGAGAAAATGTCTATTTAGATAACATTTTGAAACCAGATTTATATGAAAAGGTTCAAAGTTCTATCTTTGATGGGACAGGAAATTTGTCATTTGTTGTTTATGAAAAAGATGTAGATATGAGTCTAGATGAAATCGTAAAAGATGAACGATATGGACTCTTAGTTGATAAAGCGGAGGCACAAAAAGATTACTCATTTAATGAAAAAGAAGTGGAATTATATAAAGAAATGAAGACAGATGGATATGCACCTATTGCTTCTCTAGATCAACAAATTCAGCCTTTAAAAGAAAAGGAGCCAAATACATTAGATAAAGATTTAAGCCGGAAATTCGAAGCATACAGACGTTCACAATATGAAGAAACACCAGATAATATTGATAGTATTGTCACTCGTGTAAAAGCTGAAGAGCGATATTATACAACAAAGTATGTTTCGATTGATAATGAGCTGGTAAGCCAAGAACACGTTGTGAAATTAGAAAATCGAGTGGATGAGAAACTTGGGAAAGAAGGAATAACGATAAATCAGTCTACAACTTCAAAGGAAATGGATGTAGATAAAAAATTTCAGCCATTGAACGGAAAACAAACGAATAATAAAGAAAAAGAAAAAGAAAAAGAAAAGGAAGCAGGGTCTGAGAATGTAGAGCATTCGAAAACTACAAAGAAATCGAGTAGAAATAGAGAAACAATGGAAATGGAACGATGAAAAATTTTATAGCAGGAAAATCAGATTAAATCATTTTTTGTTACTCAATTGAGGAAGCGGAAAGTGATTTTTTTATAGCTAAAAATGAAAGAGGGTAAAAGGAAAAGCCCTCTTTCTCATTTAAAAAAGAAAGGAGTGAAGGTTATGAATGTATGGCTGTTTGCGAGCTGTATGTTCCTTGTAGCTGTCTTTTTGAACATGTTGCTATTATTTGGTCACAGAACAATGAAAAAGCGTAGAAGTAAGAAATGGAAGCGTGAAACTGAAATTGTAGATTAATAGGAGGTAATACGTATGGGGAAAACATTGTTTATTGCAGAAAAACCGAAGGTAGCTGTTGAATTATTAAAATCACCTAGATTTAGAAACTCACAAAAATATCCGGGGAGTAAACCGTATTACGGATACTATGAAAATGAAAATTACATTATTAGTTGGTGCCGTGGGCATTTATTAGAGTTAAAACATCCGGAAGAGATGGACGAGAGATACAAAGAATTTAAATTTGATCACTTACCTATTATTTTAGAGCCAGAATATAAAGAGAAATCGGATAGTCTAGAACAAATTCAAATATTAGTTAAGTTGTTAAATCGTTCCGATGTAGATCATGTGGTCAACTCCTGTGATGCAGATAGAGAAGGTGAGCTTATCTATCGTGAATTATATGAATATGCAGGTGTGAACAAGCGAGAATCACGCCTATTTATCTCTTCTTATGAAGCCGCAGAACTAGAGGGAGCCTTGAACCGATTAGAACCAGGAACAGATTATGATGGGCTTGCACAATCCGCTAAAGCAAGGCAATACCTGGATTATATTCTAGGAATTAATGTTACAAGGGGCTGTACATCGAAACTAGCAAGAAACCAATTTTTATTGGCTTCTGGTCGTGTTCAAATGTGTATCTTAAATGAAATCCGTCAAAAGGAAATCGCTATCCAAAATTATAAAGAACAAACCTATTACAATTTAAAGCTACTAACGGAAAATGGTTTAACACCAGTAATGAAAACAGAAGATCAACTGATAGATCCATCGCGACTACAAAAGCTTGGAGATAGCTTAAAAGAAACGAATATAATCGTAACGGAATTTAAAGAAAGTACGAGAAAAAAGAAACCAAAATTATTATATAACTTAACGGATATCTACAAAGATGCTCACGCTAAGATGAAGATAAATGCAGAAACAGCAAAAAAACATATTCAGAGTTTGTATGAAGAAGGTTTTATTACTTATCCTCGTTCTTCATCTAGGCATTTACCGACTGAGCAAGTGGAACGAGTGAAGGAAGTAATGGCAGCATTAGAAAAAAGCACCTATGCAAATCTCGTACAACAAGTGGTTCCATCTTCTATTACGAAAAAACATACTACTTTTAATGATGAGTTAGTCAGTAGTCACTTTGCCATCATCCCAACAACAAAATTATATGTCGGGACCAACCGAAATCCATTAGAAAAACAGTTATATGACTTAATTGTAAAACGATTTATCGGGAATTTTATGAACCCAGCAATCTACCTGGTAAGAGAAGTACATTTTATAGATCAAGAGGGCAATACCTACAGTACAAAAGAAAAAATCCTACAAGAGAAAGGGTTTCTAAGTGTGTTTCAAGAGGATATAGAAGAGGGTTCAGTTGAAGCATTTCAGATACCTATTTTACAAGAAGGAGATTCTTTCAGAATCGTTCAGTATGATTTGATTGAGTCCCGAACAAAGAAACCAGCCTTTCATACGGAAAGTTCCATTTTAACCTTTATGGAGACGGCAGGGCGTAAATTAGATGATGAACATTTGAAAGAACTTATGAAAGGAAAACGGATTGGGACAGTCGCAACGGAAGAAACGTTTATTCCGAAACTGTTAGAGCGAAGCTATATTGATGTTACCAACAGTCAGATTCGAACCACTAATATTGGTCGTGCGTTTATAGATGCTTTTCCGGTAGATGAAATCAAAAATCCAGCTTATACGGCTGAAATGGAAGGGATGATCTACATGATCGAAAAGAATGAAATGAAATATGAGGAGTTTGTAGAGAAAACAAATACATTTGTAAAAGGTACGGTGGAACAACTAGGTGCAATGGATGATAAGGTATCGGATAGTATTATTAATACTTGGAATCAGCAAATTGAGGTGTGCAAATGCCCTTGTAGAAAAGGAAAAATCCTTCATAAAGGCAATTTTTATGGGTGCAGTAATTATCCTGAATGTGAAATCTCCTTACCGAAAAAAATTAAAGAAAAAGCAATTCCGGAGGCGCAAGCGAAAAAGTTGTTTGAGGATAAGAAAACAGATCTTTTAAAAGGATTTAAGTCCAATGAGAAAGAGTTTTCCGCTTATCTAGTGTTACATGAGGGGAAAGTTAAATTTCAGTTCCCAACGCAAGAGGAGCTGTCATTTGGTAAATGTCCAAAATGTAAAAAAGGGGATATGCTTCATCGTAAAACGTTTTATGGATGCACGGAGCATAAAAATGGATGTGATTTTATGTTACCAGCCAAGATGAAAGGGAAAGCAATCCCTGGTAATCAGGTGAAAAAATTAATTCAGTATAAAACAACGGATTTTATAAACGGCTTTCAAGGAGAAAAGGGAGAATTTACAGCAGCTATCTATATGGAAGCGGACGGAAGTTTGAAATTCCGTTTTCCAACGACTGAAGATCGTACCATTGGTAAATGTCCATTATGTAAGAGCAGAGTTCTTGTGGGGAAAAGTAATTACTTATGTGAGAAATACAAAAAAGGCTGTGATTTCATTATTTTTGGTACATTCTCTGGTAAAAATTTAAGTAGTAACCATGTGAAAAAGTTATTAGAAAAGAATGTAACGGATCAGATCAAAGGATTTATCTCAAACAAAAACGGGAAGAAATTTGACGCTCGTTTATCATACAGCGTACAGGAGAAGCGATTAAAATTCTTATTCGGCAAATAAAAATGAAATGTAACAACTATAAGTAGCAAAAGAGGACTAGGAAACGGAATAGTCCTCTTTTTTA
>NZ_WIPE01000156.1:0-1923 GCF_009760835.1 Bacillus sp. EE-W1
AGTTACCTATTTAACCAATTTTATTTGTAATTTGCCTTATGTTAAATCCTATTAATCCAATACCTACTATTACTATAGAATCACATAGAGGGGATGTTGCGGATATCATTATCAAGATCCTTGATTAATCTCCCTCTATATATGTATTTTTAGTTTGTTTTAATTCGTCGAACTTTCAATTGATATTTTTAGATATTTTGCTGACATTTTATAAGCACGATTATCAAAAAAATAGTCTCCTAGTTCATGAGCCAGTTCACTTACTAAAGGATATTGTTTCTTTTCTAAACCGATTTCAATTGCTTTTTGCATCTGTTTTTCATATCCATAATCATCTCCTCTTAATTTAGATATCTTCCCCTTCAATCCATATAGTTGAACATTAGCGTAAGGTACATCAGAAATTGATAATAACTCAAACGCTTCATCCATAAATTCATTAACAGTTTTCCAATCTTTAAATTCTATATGAATCTCTATTAAGCTTCGTAATGCGTATACCTTTTGATGTTCTTGTTGGAGAAACTCACTTAATTGCAAACATTCTTCATAGTACTTAATAGCACTTGTATAGTCTTTCAAATCTTGGTAAATTTTACCATAATTGTATGAGATGATAGGCGAATATACAGAATTGTCATTATCCCCCAATTCATATTCTGCTTGCTGTAAGCATTCAAGAGCCCTGTCATATAATCCATCTAAATCATACAGTATTGCGAGCATTAACAAAGTATCTATTACTTTATTCTTTATATTAAATCTCAAAAATATTTTGTAAGCTTTCTGCGCATACAAACGACTAATGCTTTTATCTTTATACAGCGCTTTATTTACAAGACACAGATTATAATATACACTGGCGTGTTGAGTAGTTTCTTCTAGATCAAGTAAACTCTCTATCTTCACGTAGATTTCATGTGCAGCCATATAATCTTGTTTATTATAAAAATAATAACCTCGAGCCATTAAATAATATATATAATCTTCAGTATACTGGGGGTCTATTTGATTTGGAATAACTTGCACAGCCTGATTTACAATTGCTTCTACATATACTAAGTTATTATTTCGGGAATGATAGTATATTAAAACACCATAAGCCTTTAATAATAAAAGAATAGAGTCTATATCACGAACATACAGTTCTAAAGAAGATAGGTCTTTTTCACTTATAATTTTATCATTTTTATACTTATTACATATTTCAAGAAGCATAGGTTCTATATCCTCATAATCTGCATCTACAAGAAAATTGTAATCAACATCTAACTTTTCAGCGACCTTTTCTAAAAAGGAAGCTGAAGGTTTGATTTGTCCATTTTCAATTCTGCTTAAATACGTTATAGAGCATATTCCTGATACTAATTCCCCTTGCGTAAATTCTTTATGTATACGGATTTGTCGAATACGTTCACCAATATTCATATTTCCAATCCCTTCTTCTAATAACTTAATTGAATTATTTTTGAGTAATATTATATGTATGAATTACCACAATAGATACATTATTTGATTTTAAACAGGGAAATAATATTGTATATTCCCCTATACATATCAATCCAAATATGAAAAACAAGATTAATACAATACAGCTGTAACTAATTACTTTATTTATCAATACTTGTTTTAATGCAACTGAAATGTTTAACGATTATTTTATACTATTGGCTTTCCTTTTCCCCTTCTTACATTTCTATATTATACCAATTTAATAATAATCATGCTTAAAAAAATGCATCTTTTATACCTTCAAATTTTTGAGATAAAAGCCCTGTGTCAAAAAACGATAAGCACTTACAAGACTTTATATGTTGTAAAAATTTTCTCAAATACTCAAACATGTAAAACACTACAGAAAAAACTATTAAAAATCCGCAAATTTTTTTATCAAATTTTACTAATTGTTATTAACATAAATTA
>NZ_WIPE01000126.1:0-29499 GCF_009760835.1 Bacillus sp. EE-W1
GATGCTCTACCAACTGAGCTAATGGCTCATACTCACCAACGTCATATTTTCGTGACGACAAGATGTATCATAACATGTTTCCTTTGTTTTTTGCAATACTTTTTTTATTTTTTTATAAAAGATAAGAAAAAACTCATGCGGACATGAGTTTTTTCTCAAAAATATCAATTAAGCTTCGTATACGTTACGAACGATATTTGTTTGGTTACGATCTGGTCCAACTGAGAACATAGATAATTGAATTCCTGTTAACTCAGAAACACGTTCTACGTATTTTCGTGCATTTTCAGGAAGCTCGTCTAATGATTTTACACCAGTAATATCTTCTGTCCAACCTGAAAGTTCTTCGTATACAGGCTCACATTTCGCTAAAATGTTTAAGTTTGCTGGAACTTCATCGATAACTTCGCCATTGTATTTGTAAGCAACGCAAATTTTAAGAGTCGGAATACCTGTTAGAACGTCGATAGAATTTAATGATAAATCTGTTAAACCACTAACACGACGCGCATGCCTTACAACAACGCTATCGAACCAACCTACGCGGCGTGGACGACCAGTTGTCGTTCCGTACTCACGACCAACTTCACGAATTTGATGACCAATTTCATCATGAAGCTCCGTAGGGAACGGACCATCACCTACGCGGCTTGTATATGCTTTACACACACCTACAACGCGAGTAACTTTCGCAGGACCAACTCCAGTTCCAACTGTTACACCACCAGCAATCGGGTTAGAAGATGTAACGAACGGGTACGTACCGTGGTCGATATCAAGCATAACACCTTGTGCACCTTCAAATAATACACGGTGATTGTTATCTAGTGCATCATTTAATACAACAGACGTATCACATACATATTGCGCGATTTGTTGTCCGTACTCGAAGTACTCTTCGAAGATTTCTTCTACACTGAAACCTTCTGTATCGTACATTTTTTCAAATAAACGATTTTTTTCTACTAAATTGCGCTCAAGCTTTTCTTTAAATGCTTCACGGTCTAAAAGATCAGCCATACGAATACCAATACGAGCAGCTTTATCCATATATGCAGGACCGATACCTTTTTTCGTTGTACCGATTTTGTTATCACCTTTACTTGCTTCTTCTAATTCATCTTGTTTTAAGTGATAAGGTAAAATAACGTGCGCACGGTTACTCACACGTAAATTATCAGTACTTACACCACGATCGTGTAAGTATTTTAACTCTTCAAGTAATGCTTTCGGATCTACTACTAAGCCATTTCCGATTACACAAATTTTCTCTTTATAGAAAATACCAGATGGAATTAAGTGTAATTTATATTTAACTCCGCCGAAAACAATTGTATGTCCCGCGTTATTTCCACCTTGATATCTTGCAACTACTTCCGCATGCTCAGAAAGAAAATCAGTGATTTTACCTTTTCCTTCGTCGCCCCATTGTGTTCCTACAACTACTACTGAAGACATTATTAAAGCACCTCCGCGATTTTCAAACGATCTATTCAAACAATATAATTGTACCAAAACCGAAAAAGAAGTCAACCAAAAAGCGAACATTTTTTTATTAAAAAACATTTTCGTTCGTAAGAATTATATTTTCACACTATGAAAGCCTTATCTTTCCTATAAAAAAAAAGAAACACATCTTATTATAAGAAATGCATTTCTTTTTTATACTATCTTTATGCAGGCGGCGCATGTCCATCCTCGAAGCGACGTTCTAAGTTAACGAACTTATTGAACTCTTTAACGAATGCGAGCTCTACTGAGCCTACGGGACCGTTACGCTGCTTTGCAATAATAATTTCAATCGTATTTTTATTTTCCGTTTCTCGGTCATAGTAATCTTCACGATATAAGAAGGCTACAATATCAGCATCCTGCTCGATACTTCCTGATTCACGAATGTCAGACATCATCGGACGTTTATCTTGACGAGATTCTACACCACGAGATAACTGTGACAAGGCAATAACAGGCACTTGTAATTCACGCGCAATCCCTTTTAATGTACGAGAAATCTCAGATACTTCCTGCTGACGGTTTTCTCCTGATTTCCCGCTTCCTTGAATAAGCTGTAAATAGTCAATTAAAACCATCCCTAGACCTTGTTCTTGCTTTAATCTACGGCATTTCGCTCGAATCTCATTTACTTTAATCCCTGGTGTATCATCAATATAGATACCAGCATTAGAAAGGCTCCCCATCGCCATTGTTAATTTTGCCCAATCATCAGAAGTTAATGAACCGGTACGCAGTCTTTGCGCATCAATATTTCCTTCTGCACAAAGCATACGCATAACAAGCTGATCAGAGCCCATCTCTAAACTAAAAATCGCTACATTTTCATCAGTTTTCGTCGCTACGTTTTGTGCGATATTTAATGAAAATGCGGTTTTCCCTACTGATGGACGTGCCGCTACGATGATTAAATCATTTCGCTGGAAACCTGCGGTCATCTTATCTAATTCTGTAAATCCAGTTGGTATCCCAGTAACTTCACCTTTTTGATTATGCAAAAGTTCAATTTTATCGTAAGCATCTACAAGAACATCTTTAATGTTTTGGAATGCTTTTGCATTCGTTTGGTGAGATACTTCTAATATTTTTTTCTCAGCCTCATTTAAAAGACCATCCACGTCATCTTCTCTCTCATACCCATCAGACACGATATGAGTCGCTGTTCGAATCAAACGACGTAATAGCGCCTTTTCAGCGATGATTCGTGCATAATATTCTACGTTAGCAGCGGTTGGAACAACTTCTGCTAATTCTGCTAAGTAAGAAACCCCACCAACTTCTTCTAATAATCCTTGATCAGCCATTGCTGACGTCATTATTACTAAGTCAATCGGCTCTCCTTTATCAGATAACCCAAGCATGACTTCAAAAATCTTTTGATGTTTCGTTCGATAAAATGAGTCAGGTACCAATAATTCCGATGCTGACGTTAACGCATCTTGATCAATTAATATGGCCCCTAAAACCGCCTGCTCAGCCTCTATATTATGCGGAGGGGTACGATCAGCCATTACATCACTCATACGCAATCCTCCTTGCTTAACTTATTTTTATTGTTCACTAACATGAACTTTTACTGTTGCTGTTACTTGCGGATGCAACTTCACAGTAACGTTTGTATAGCCTAATGCACGAATTGCATCATCCATTTCAAATTTACGTTTATCAAGTTTAATTTTATGTGATTTTTGCATTGCATCTACGATTTGTTTACTTGTGATTGAACCGAATAGACGGCCACCTTCTCCAGATTTCGCCTTTACTTCTACAGTTAGTTTCTCTAACTTTTCTTTCAACTCTTTTGCATTTTCAACCTCTGCTGCTGCATCTTTTTCTTCTTTTCGCTTTTGAGCTTCTAAAGTTTTCATACTGCTATTTGTCGCTTCAGCAGCTAATCCTTGTTTTAGTAAGAAGTTATTTGCATAGCCATCTGGTACGTTTTTTATTTCTCCTTTTTTCCCTTTACCTTTTACGTCTTTTAGAAAAATTACTTTCATGATTGTGTGCCTCCCTGTAAATAGTCATCAATAACAAATCGAAGCTTCTCCTCAGCTTCATCTACTGTAACATTTTTCATTTGTGTGGCTGCATTCGTTAAATGCCCACCACCGCCTAAATTTTCCATAATTAGCTGCACGTTCACTTCACCTAAAGACCTACCGCTAATTCCAATGAAATTCTCGCCACGTTTTGCAATAACAAATGACGCAATAATTCCTGTCATTGTTAATAATGTGTCCGCTGATTGCGCAATAAGCACTTGATCGTAGTAATCATCACTATCAACTTTTGCAATCGCAATTCCATTTGTATAAATGTACGCATTTTTAATAGCTTTTGCAACCCGTAAATACTGATCCATATCTTCTTTTAAAAGCTCTTGTACAAGTACAGTATCTGCACCATGTGAGCGTAAATAAGAAGCGGCATCAAACGTACGAGCACCCGTCCGGAATGTAAAGCTTTTCGTATCAACAATAATACCTGCTAACAATGCCGTTGCTTCTAACATTGTCATTTTTAAATTTTTCGGTTGGTACTCAAGTAATTCTGTAACAAGTTCTGCCGTGGAAGAAGCGTATGGCTCCATGTAAACAAGCAATGGATCTTCAATAAAATCTTCTCCCCGGCGATGATGGTCAATAACAACTACATTTTCAATTTTATGTAACAGCTTTTCTTCCATCACCATTGAAGGTTTATGCGTATCAACAACAACAAGTAATGAATCATCATTTGCAAATTCCATCGCTTGTCCTGGGGTAATAAAGTGAGACCATAACTCTTCGTTTTGTTTCACTTTATCCATTAAACGCTTAATTCCCTTATCAGAATCATTTTCATCTAACACAATATATCCTTTGCGCTCATTTAATTGCGCTACCTTTAAAATACCAATCGCAGCACCAATTGCGTCCATATCAGGAGCCCTATGCCCCATTATAATGACATTACTACTTTCTAATACTAAATCCTTTAATGCATGCGAAATAACTCTGGCACGTACACGAGTACGTTTTTCAACTGGATTCGTCTTACCACCATAAAACTTAACTTTACCTGTCGCTTGTTTAATAGCTACTTGATCTCCACCACGGCCAAGCGCAAGGTCTAAACCGGACTGAGCCATTGCCCCAAGCTCTGATAAAGGTAAATCACCTGATCCAACACCTACACTTAAGGTGAGTGGTATATTCCTTTTGGATGTTTCTTCACGCACCTGATCTAAAATGCTAAATTTCCCTTTCTCCATCTGCGCTAAAATACTCTCATTTAGTACAACGAAGAATCTTTCTGAAGATGCACGTTTTAAATATGCCCCATACTTAACGGCCCATTCATTTAGTCGTGATGTTACAAGACTTGTGATATTCGTACGTAATTGATCATCTAACCCCTGTGTAACTTCATCATAATTATCTAAATAAATAACAGCCAAAACAGTTCGTTGATCCTCGTACATCTTTTCAATCTCTGTTTGTTCCGTTACATCAAAGAAATAAATTAACTTTTCTTCTTTCCTTACAAAAACGCGAAACTTTCGGTTATTTAAAGAGACTATATCGTCGGAAGTTTCTCCCTTAATAAAAAGAAGCAACGTTTCTGATACATCATAAAGGTGCCATCCAGCTAACGCATGCTGTCCTAGACATGAAGATAAATAAGGATTCGCCCAATCAATCCCATAATCCTTATTGTATAACAAAATACCAATCGGCATTTGGTTAAATGCTTCATTACTCACTTTCTTTACTCTTGTAATCATATCTGCCGTATACTTTTCGAAATTCCTTTGAAAGGTCAGTTCAAAGCGTATAACAACAAAAAGTACAATGCAAAAAATAAAAAAGGTGGATATCCCCATAATTAAATGAAAATAACAGAGGATGGCAATGAGCACAAACAAGAAAAATGCCAATACATAAACAGGATATAAAAACCACTGTTTCTTATAAAATTCAGGCATGTATACAACTCCTATAAAGTAAAACTAACTCACCTTTCAGTTAGTTAAACAGATTAAAATAGTATAAGGAATATTACTTTATCCTCCTATTTTAGAACGCAATGAAATCCCTAAATCAATTATACCTAAGATTGTCACAAGAGGAAACAACATCGGTATAAACATGCAGACAATAAAACTAATAATAGGAACCCCTTTCGTAAAACCTTTGCTATGCGCTAGAAAAGCGATAAATGTCAGACCTTGTAGTACTAGTAGTAAGGCAAATATGACATATAGGTTAGAAAATACCATATGTAAATATGATGTCGGTTCTACTTTTATAAAAGTTGATAGCAAAATAAATATAACGTAATACCAAACAATACTCTTTGGTAATTGTATATCTTTAAATTTAGGCCAAGGTATAACGTCATGCTTTAGTTTTCTCAAAACACTACCTGATATCATAACTGTAATCCAAGAAAAACATACCGAGACCATTACAAGCAAACTTGGGAAAAACGTTTGTAACACATCATTAAATTGTGCAAATAATTCTTTTTGCTCCTTACTAATAGGCATACCAGCAGCAGTGACTATCTTTTCACTTTGCGCCATACTTTCATTAAGCATATTTTGCATTTGCTTCATTAAATCTATGTTAAAAAACTTTATACTTGCAACATAAATGAGCATAATACCAATTAAGTACGCAAGCGTCCCCGCCATCAAAATTTCTACCGGTTTTTTTTGTTTTTTATACATATATCCTAAAACGATACCTATCAATCCAAACATAGTTGTCTTTACTAGGTTCATCGGTTGACTGACAATAACAGTAATAAAAAGTGCCGCCGTAAAAATTACAAAGGCGTTAGATAATCTATATCTTATCGTTAGCAATATAAACGGCAATGGCAACGCAAACGTTACAACTGTACCTAAAATTGGAACATACATAGATATAAGCAATAACATTGCATATATCGCTAGCAACGCTGCACCCTCAGTAATAAATTTCGTATTCTTCATCATCTAACCTCTCTTTCAAAAAAAGAAAAGCATAGCAAAATGCACAGTAGAGTCCGACTCTACTGTGCATTTCATACGCTATTATTCACCAACATATGGTAAAAGTGCCATTTGACGAGCACGTTTAATTGCAACTGTAAGTTTGCGTTGGTATTTTGCGCTTGTTCCTGTTACACGACGAGGTAAAATTTTACCACGCTCAGAAACGAAACGTTTTAATAAATCAACATCTTTATAGTCAATGCGAGTGATGCCGTTAGATGTGAAGAAACACACCTTACGACGTTTCGCACGTCCACCTTTGCGTCCTGCCATGTCTATTCCCTCCATTCTTTGTTAAAACTAACTAATTTACTGTATTAGAACGGTAAATCGTCGTCGGAAATGTCGATCGGTTGACCTACATTTGAAAATGGATCGTCATTCTTCGTAAATCCAGAGTTACCTTGGTTACCTTGGTTACCTGAATTACTAGATTGACCAAATGGGTTAGAGCTTTGGTTACCGAAACCAGCTCCTGATGGTTGCTGATTAAATGAACCACGTTGCTCCCCACCGCCATTACGCGGCTCTAAAAATTGTACGCTTTCCGCAAGAACTTCTGTTACATATACACGTTTACCATCTTGTCCATCGTAATTACGAGTTTGAAGACGTCCATCTACGCCTGCTAAGCTACCTTTTTTCAAATAATTTGCTACGTTTTCTGCTTGTTTACGCCATATTACACAATTAATAAAGTCAGCTTCACGCTCACCTTGTTGATTCGCAAATGCGCGATTCACAGCTAACGTAAAAGTAGCTACTGCAACACCATTGGGCGTGTAACGTAAGTCAGGGTCCTTAGTTAAACGACCAACGAGGATAACACGATTCATCAATCGAACCACTCTCCCTTATATATCAATTATTTTTCTTCTTCTTTAACAACGATATGACGAAGGATGTCTTCGTTGATCTTAGCTAAACGGTCGAATTCGTTAATCGCTTCTGCGTTAGAGTTCACGTTTAAGATCATGTAGAAACCTTCACGTAAGTCGTTGATTTCGTAAGCTAAACGACGCTTACCCCACTCTTTCGTGTTAATGATTTCTGCACCATTGTTTGTTAAAACACCTGCGAAACGTTCAACTAAAGCTTTTTGAGCTTCTTCTTCAACGCCAGGACGAATGATGTACATAATTTCGTACTTTCTCATTACACTTTCACCTCCTTTTGGTCTAAACGGCCCATAATGGGCAAGGAGCAATTAATTTATAGTAATTACTCACGAGTTTAGATTATATCATAGTAAGTTAGATGAATCAACTCACCCATGCATAAAAAACTTGGCAAACACATAATATATTTGCCAAGCTCATATCTTTATTTTTCCTAGGAAATATTAAATTAAACGTTGAAGCGGAAGTGCATAACGTCTCCATCTTTTACGATATACTCTTTTCCTTCTAAACGAACTTTACCAGCTTCTTTTGCAGCTGTCATAGAACCGTTTGTCATTAAGTCTTCGTAAGAAACTGTTTCCGCACGAATAAATCCACGCTCAAAGTCTGTATGAATTACGCCAGCACATTGTGGTGCTTTCATACCTTGTTTAAACGTCCATGCACGTACTTCTTGCACACCAGCTGTGAAGTAAGTAGCAAGTCCTAATAAATCATATGCAGCACGAATTAATTGATCTAAACCAGATTCTTCAATGCCTAGTTCTTCAAGGAATACTTTTTTCTCTTCCTCGTCTAGCTCAGCGATTTCTTCTTCGATTTTTGCACATACAACGATTACTTGAGCATTTTCATTTGCAGCAAATTCTTTTACCATTTGTACATATTTATTTTCAGAAGGATCCATAATATCATCTTCACTTACGTTTGCTACGTATAACATTTCTTTCGTTGTAAGTAAATGAAGGCCTTTAACAATCTTCATTTGTTCTTCTGTAAATTCAACAGTACGAGCTGGTTTTCCCTCTTCAAAAGCTTCTTTTAAACGAACTAAAATTTCATGCTCATATACTGCTTCTTTATCTTTTTGTCTTGCTAACTTCGCAACACGCTCGATACGTTTATCAACAGATTCTAAATCCGCTAAGATTAGCTCTAAGTTGATTGTTTCGATATCATCGATTGGATCTACTTTCCCTGAAACGTGTGTAATATTTTCGTCTTCAAAACAACGAACAACTTGGCAAATTGCATCTACTTGGCGAATGTGAGATAAGAATTTATTTCCTAAACCTTCACCTTTACTAGCACCTTTTACGATACCTGCAATATCAGTAAACTCAAATACAGTCGGAACAGTTTTTTTCGGTTCTACTAATTCCGTTAATTTATTTAAACGCTCATCTGGTACTTCTACAATCCCTACGTTTGGATCAATTGTACAGAATGGATAGTTTGCAGATTCTGCTCCTGCTTGTGTAATTGCATTAAATAAAGTTGACTTCCCTACGTTAGGTAATCCAACAATCCCAGCCGTTAATCCCATATTTTTCACTCCTATGTCTCAATCTTTCATCATTATAGATAGTAACGAAAAAAATGACAAGTTTCCTCCAAACGAAAAAAAGTAACAGCTACCCATTGCAACTGTTACTTTCTCTCTATTCTTCGTGCCTCACAAGTATTTTTTTCACCTTACGATCAAATTCTCTTCGAGGAATCATTACTGAATGGTCACATCCCTCGCACTTAATGCGGATATCCATTCCCATACGAATAATTTTCCAGCGATTCTCACCACATGGGTGGGCTTTCTTCATTTCCACAACATCGTACAAGTTATACTGCTTTTGCTCCATTCTCCAAACCCCTCTCCATACTAAATTGCTTTTCCACTCACCAATTCTTCACGATTATATAAAACCATACGTGGATATGGAATTTCAATCCCATGTAGATCTAGACGATTTTTAATTTCTTTACGAAGTGCTCTCGCAATAACCGCATGTTGCATCGGCTCTACTTCCGCAATAACACGTAATATAACTTCTGACGCAGCCAATGTTTGCACACCTAATAACTGAGGCTTTGCTACCATTTGCGTATACTGTGCAGGTAATTCTTCTAATAACTCTTCAATGACTTGCTCCGCTTTCGCTATGTCAGCCTCATACGAAATGGATACATCAACAAATGCTACACTATTACTAACTGAATAGTTCGTAACTTGAATAATACTTCCATTTGGTAAAGTATGAATTTCGCCTGTCCAACTCTTTACTTTTGTTGTACGAAGTCCAATTTCTAGAACGACACCTTCAAACTGACCAATTTTTACATAGTCACCTACTGAAAATTGATCTTCTAGCAAAATAAATAACCCCGTAATAACATCTTTTACTAAACTTTGAGCACCAAATCCGACTGCTAAACCAATTACCCCGGCACCCGCTAATAAACCAGATGCATTAATATTAAACACACCCAAAATCGCAATTAACATAATGAACATAACAACGTATGCCACAATATTTTCAAGTAACTTCGCTACTGTAACTGTACGACGTTCTGAAATTTGAATTGGCGAACGGCTTCCCATACGAAACGCATTTCGTACAATTGCACGCGCAACTCGCACAATAATTGCACCAAGTATTAAAATAACGACTATTTTTAGTGATTTCACACCTATATTCGTCCAATCAATGGACTCAAACCATTTCAACGCTAAATCCATGTACCTCTACCTCTCCAGCTAAAATTTCTTTTTAATCATCCTTCTTATTGTATCAGAAGTCACCCTGATTTCTGAAAAATTTTTATGACTTTAATTGCATTTGTTAACTTCCATGCAGGTATAAAATGGAACGAATATATATATACTAGTACTATTATTTCCGTTTTCACTCAAGTTTTACAGGAAGTACGCACTTATAGTTTTCCATTTTACTCACCATATAGCATATTTTGAAAATTTATTAAAAGGATGGATGCTTCATGAATATTGGAAGTTTTCGCTTACCCTTTTTCGAAAAAGAAACTCAAAATGTTATGCACCAAGACGTAGAAGCCTCCGAGACAATTAGTAACTTCTTACTTTCCCATATCCCTATTAAAACGAATATACCGATTATTCTCGTTTGTATCGGAACAGATCGTTCTACAGGCGATGCACTCGGTCCGTTAGTCGGTACGAAACTAGAACAAGCAGGAATTAAAAACTTCCAAGTGTTCGGCACACTAGATGAGCCAGTGCATGCGCTAAATTTAGAAGAAAAAATTCAGAATATACAGAAAGATAATCCTACTTCATTTATAATTGCGGTTGATGCCTGTTTAGGAAAGTCTCAAAACATCGGTTCCATCACTACCGGAATGGGGCCTAGTAAACCTGGAGCTGCGATGAACAAAAAATTACCTGCAGTTGGTGATTTACATATTCATGGCATCGTAAATCTAAATGGTTTTATGGAGTTTTTCGTCCTGCAAAATACAAGATTAAGTTTAGTCATGAAAATGGCTGATGTAATTGCACAAAGTATAAAAGAAACAGACCAAAAATTATCTGTATTAAAAAAAGCAAACCATCTATAAATAATAAGATGGTTTGCTTTTTAGTTTTTCTGCGCTAATAATTCTAAAATACGATTTAAATCTTCTTTATTAAAAAATTCAATTTCGATTTTACCTTTTTCTTTTTTCGTTTCTTTAATTTTCACATCTGTGCCAAACTTTTCTCTTAAGAACGTTTCGCGTTCTACGAAAAATATGTTTCTCTCTTTTTTCACTTGTTTTGTTTCACGTGAAACGCGTTGATTAATCTCCTGAACAATTTTCTCTAATTGACGAACGTTTAATCCTTCTTTTTCGATTCGTTTTAATAAAGATTTCAATTGTTCTTCATCTTTTATAGTAAGCAAAGTTCTCCCATGGGCCATTGAAAGTTGACCATTTGCAATCATATCTTGCACAAAAGGAGGGAGGCTTAATAACCGCGTATAATTTGCAATGTAAGGTCTGCTCTTACCAAGACGTTTTGCTAATTGTTCTTGCGTTACATTTAGCTCATTCATTAACATTTGATATGCCATTGCTTCTTCCATTGGGTTTAAATCTTCTCGTTGTAAGTTTTCAAGCAATGCAAACTCCATCATTTGCTGCTCATTTAATTGTCTTACAACAGCAGGTACCTTTTCGAGCCCTGCCTCTTTGGCAGCACGATATCTTCTTTCACCTGCAACAATTTCATATCCTTTAATACTCTTCCTAGCAATTAACGGTTGCAATATGCCGTGCTCTTTAATAGAGGCCGATAATTCTTGAATTGCCTCTTTATTAAAGTGTTTACGTGGTTGATATGGATTCGGTCTTAATTCAGTTATCACAATCTCCTGAATTGCCTCTTCTTCTTTCACATCTAAATCAGGAAAAAACACATTAATTCCTCTTCCTAATCCTTTAGCCACCTGCAATCACTTCCTCTGCTAAATCTATATATACTTCTGCCCCTCTTGATTTAGCGTCATACTGCATAATTGGTTTCCCATGACTTGGTGCTTCACTTAAACGAACATTACGAGGAATAATCGAACGGTATACTTTATCCCTAAAGTATTTTTTCACTTCATCTATAACCTGAATCCCTAAATTCGTACGGGCATCCAACATCGTTAACAATACACCTTGAATTGCTAGATTTTTATTTAAGTGCTTTTGCACAAGTCGAACTGTATTTAATAGCTGACTTAATCCTTCTAGTGCGTAATATTCGCATTGAACAGGAATAATAACAGAATCTGCTGCGGTTAATGCATTAATCGTTAATAACCCTAAGGACGGGGGACAGTCGATAATAATATAGTCATATTCATCACGAACTGGCTGTAATGCCCTTTGTAAACGTACTTCCCGGGAAATAGTCGGTACCAATTCAATTTCAGCACCTGCCAATTGAATTGTAGCGGGTAGAACATCTAAGTTTTCAGTTGCGGTTTTACGTATAACCCCTTGAACATCTGCATCTTCCACAAGAACATTGTAAATACATTGATCTAATTCGGATTTTTCAATTCCCACACCAGTCGTTGCATTTCCTTGAGCGTCAATATCTACAAGAAGGACTTTTTTACCTACTTGTGCCAATCCAGCCCCTAAATTAACAGATGTTGTTGTTTTTCCAACGCCACCTTTTTGATTGGCAATAGCAATGATTTTTCCCATGATGTCACCTACTTTCAACCTTTCTATCTTATTCTAGTAACAATTACGTTTATTGTAACATGAAATAAAAGTTTTTCTTTTACGTCCTTATTAAACTTCAAAATTTATTTCTAAACTCCTTCTTCATCTAACAAGAAAATATAGTAAAAGAGACCTATCCAGTAGGATAAGGTCTCTAACACGCCATTATTATTTTTTCTTCGGAATTTTAATTGTAATTTGATAGTACTCATCAAATTCTTCTTCCGCAGAATTAACATTTAAACCACTGTCAGCAACCATTTGTAATGACTGCCTAATTGTATTCATGGCAATTCTCGTATCTCGACTTACTGCTTTTTGCTTTGCCTTACGCTTCGGTTTGGCTTCCTCTAGTAATTTCGCAATTCGTTCCTCTGTTTGCTTTACATTCAGTTGTTTCTCCACAATTTCCTGTAAAACCTTCAGTTGTAATTCCTCATTCTTTAAAGGAATGAGAGCGCGGGCATGACGTTCTGTAATACTTTTTTCTAATAACGCACGTTTTATTTCTTCAGGCAACTTTAACAATCGCAACTTATTTGCGATTGTGGATTGTCCTTTTCCAAGTCGTTGTGCCAATGCTTCTTGTGTTAAATTATGTAACTCAATTAGCTTTTGATATGCCACAGCTTCCTCGATTGCTGTTAGTTCCTCACGTTGCAAGTTTTCAATTAAAGCTACAGAAGCTGTCTCTGTATCATTTAAGTTCTTTATAATTGCAGGAACTTTTTCCCACCCTAACTTTGTTGCCGCACGGAAACGCCTTTCTCCAGCGATAATCTCGTACTTGTCATCCTCATATTGCCTCACAACAATCGGCTGAATCAGCCCATGTGTACGAATCGTTAGTGCTAGCTCTTCAATTCGTGCATCATCAAAAACTGTTCGTGGTTGATAACGGTTAGGGGTAATATTTACTATCGGAATTTCTTGTATTTCTTCATATACCTTTTTATCTATTTCTTCATGGCTTTCGTCTTGTAATTCGAATTCGCTCTCTTTATCTCCAAAGCCAAATAAACGAGAAAACGTATTTTTCATACATATTCCACCACCTTTTAGGCCTATTGACTAGTCTCCATAAAATGTTTCCTATGAAACATTTACGTTTTCATTTATATAATTTAATCTTACGTCTAATAAGATTTATTTTTCAATAGGTAATTTATTGGGTGTTCCCGGTTTGCGTGGATATTTCTTTGGTGTCTTGCGCTTTTTCTCGATTAATAAAATATTACGTTCACTTTCTTCAAACGGTAATTGGAACGTAGACATTTCTTTTAAATTCCCACCTAGCACCTCTAAAGCATACTTGCCATTTTCAATTTCTTCGTTTGCTGCGGCACCTTTCATTGCAATGAATGTTCCCCCAACTTTTACAAGTGGTAAACATAGCTCACTCAATACCGAAAGACGCGCGACTGCACGTGCCATTACAATATCGTATGATTCACGTACACCTTCTTTTTTCCCAAATGTTTCCGCACGATCGTGACAAAACGCAACGTCACCTAATTCCAACTTTTGTGCTAAATGATTTAAGAAGTTAATACGTTTTTGCAATGAGTCTACAATTGTTACTTTTAAGTGCGGGAAACAGATTTTCAAAGGAATACTTGGGAATCCAGCTCCTGCGCCAACATCACAAATTGAGAATGGTTCTGAAAAATCATAATAAAAAGCAGCTGTAATGGAATCAAAAAAGTGTTTTAAATATACTTCCTCTTTCTCCGTAATAGCCGTTAAGTTCATTTTTTCATTCCACTCTACTAATGTTTCAAAGTAGATTTCGAACTGCTCTAACTGTCTAGAAGAGAGGGTGATACCCTTCTCTTCTAGCATAGATTGAAATTGTTCTATGTTCATCTAACAATATCTCCTTACTATTTATTGGTTCGATACTCGCGCAATTTTTCCTTGTTCAATATACACAAGTAAAATAGAAACATCCGCTGGATTCACGCCAGAAATACGTGAAGCCTGCCCCATTGAAAGTGGACGCACATCTTTCAATTTCTGTCTCGCTTCTGAGGCAAGGCTAGAAATCGCATCATAATCAATATCCACAGGGATTTTTTTGTTTTCCATTTTCTTCATACGCTCTACTTGCTGTAAGGATTTTTCGATATATCCTTCGTACTTAATCTGAATTTCAACTTGTTCTGTAATTTCATCACTTAATTCTACTTCGCTTGGTACTAAAAGATGAATATGCTCATATGTCATCTCTGGACGACGTAATAAGTCACTTGCACGTATTCCATCTTTCAATTCACTTCCGCCAATACTACGGATTAATTCTTGAACTTCAGGACGTGGTTTAATAATAATGCTGCTTAAACGTTCCTTTTCCTGTTCAATTTTTAATTTTTTATTTGTAAATCGCTCATAGCGCTCTTCTTTAATTAATCCAATTTCACGACCAACTTCAGTTAAACGAAGATCAGCATTATCGTGGCGTAATAATAGGCGATATTCTGCACGAGATGTTAATAAGCGATATGGTTCATTTGTACCTTTCGTTACAAGGTCATCAATTAAGACACCGATATAAGCATCCGCGCGACCTAAAATAACTTCTTTTTTACCTAAAGAACGACATGCTGCATTAATCCCAGCCATAAGCCCTTGTCCTGCCGCCTCTTCGTAACCAGAAGTTCCGTTAATTTGTCCTGCTGTATATAAATTCTTAATTTTTTTCGTTTCAAGTGTTGGCCATAGTTGTGTTGGCACAATTGCATCATATTCAATTGCATAACCTGTACGCATCATTTCAACATTTTCTAGGCCAGGTATTGTTCTAAGCATATCACGTTGCACATCTTCTGGTAAGCTTGTGGATAAACCTTGTACATACACTTCTTGTGTATTACGTCCTTCTGGCTCTAAGAAAATTTGATGACGTGGTTTATCATTAAATCTTACTACTTTGTCTTCAATTGAAGGACAATATCTAGGTCCTGTTCCCTTAATCATACCAGAATACATAGCTGAGCGATGTAGGTTTTCATCTATTAAACGATGTGTTTCCGTACTTGTATACGTCAACCAACATGGAATTTGATCCATAATAAATTTTGTCGTTTCAAAAGAGAAAGCTCGTGGTTTGTCATCACCTGGCTGAATTTCTGTTTTACTGTAATCAATCGTATTACTATTTACACGCGGAGGTGTACCTGTTTTAAATCTAACAAGATCAAATCCAAGCTCCTCTAAATGCTCGGATAAAGTAATAGATGGTTGTTGATTATTCGGACCGCTCGAATATTTTAAATCTCCCATAATAATCTCACCGCGTAAAAATGTTCCAGTCGTAATTACAACTGTTTTGGCTGTATATTCAGCACCAGCTTGCGTAACTACCCCTTTACATTCGCCATCTTCAACGATTAAACGCTCAACCATTCCTTGGAACAACGTTAAATTTGGTGTTTCTTCAATTGTTTTCTTTAATTCATGCTGGTAAGAAAACTTATCTGCTTGTGCGCGAAGCGCGCGTACAGCTGGTCCTTTACCTGTATTTAACATACGCATTTGAATATATGTTTTATCGATGTTGCGTCCCATTTCTCCGCCTAATGCATCAATTTCCCGAACAACAATCCCTTTTGCTGGTCCACCAACAGAAGGGTTACATGGCATAAACGCCACCATATCTAAATTAATTGTTAACATTAATGTTTTGGAGCCCATTCGTGCTGCCGCAAGACCAGCTTCACATCCTGCATGACCTGCACCGATTACTATGACATCGTATGAACCGGCATTGTATCCCATTGTTTATTCCTCCTAAAAATCTCTATCTTTCTCAAACATCGCTATATTATTTTCCTAAACAAAATTGAGAGAACAACTGGTCAATTAGGCTTTCATGGACGGTATCACCAGTAATTTCACCAAGTATTTCCCACGTTCTTGTTAAATCAATTTGCACCATATCAATTGGAACACCATTTTCTATTGCCTCAATTGCATCTCCAATTGTTTTTCCTGCTTGTGTTAATAATCCAATATGTCTCGCGTTAGAAACATATGTCACATCTGCAGAATCAATTGTTCCTTCAAAGAATAAATCAGCTATTGCCTTTTCAAGCTCATCTATTCCTTGTTCCTCAATTAACGATGTTGTAATAATACGATTTCCCGCTGCCAATTCTATAACACGTTCCATATCGATTACTTGCGATAAATCTGTCTTATTTACAATAACAATGAAATCTTTTCCTTGTACGGCACGGAATAGATCTTCATCCTCATGCGTTAAAGCCTCGCTATAATTAACGACAACTAACACTAAATCAGCTTGGCTCATCATTTCTTTTGAACGCTCTACACCAATTCGTTCAACAACATCTTCTGTTTCACGAATCCCGGCTGTATCTATAAGTTTAAGTGGTACACCACGCACATTAACGTACTCTTCAATAACATCACGAGTTGTTCCTGCAATATCAGTTACAATTGCCTTTTTCTCCTGAACAAGACTATTTAATAGCGATGACTTCCCAACGTTAGGTCTACCGATGATTGCAGTAGCAATACCTTCACGTAAAATCTTTCCTTGCTTCGATGTTTCTAATATTTTTGCAATTTCCGTGCGAACATGTGTAGCTTTCTCAATTAAAATATTATGTGTCATTTCTTCCACATCATCATATTCCGGGTAATCTATGTTTACCTCAACATGAGCCAACGTTTCTAATATGTCCTGGCGCAGACGGCCGATTAATTTAGATAATCGTCCTTCCATTTGATTAATCGCTACGTTCATTGCACGATCTGTTTTTGCACGGATTAAGTCCATAACAGCTTCTGCTTGTGATAAATCAATACGGCCATTTAAAAAAGCACGTTTTGTAAATTCACCAGGCTCTGCTAATCGTACTCCTTGCGCTAAAATAAGCTGCAATACTTTATTTACCGAAACAAGTCCGCCGTGACAGTTAATTTCCACTATATTTTCACGTGTAAAAGTCCTTGGTGCACGCAGAATAGATACCATCACTTCTTCAATAACCTGATTTGTATCTAAATCCACAATATGACCATAATGAATTGTGTGAGAAGGAACTTCTGTTAAATCCTTCCCTTTAAAAATACGATTAACTTTTTCAACCGCATCATCTCCACTTACTCGAACAATGGCAATTGCACCCTCTCCAAGCGCTGTGGAAATCGCGGCAATTGTATCAAATTCCATGTCCTTTCACCTCACTTGCTTATTTATCTCTATTTCAACATGATTATTTTCTTCACTAAATTATTAGAATACCATAACGAACCTATCTACAAAAGAATAATAACTCATTTTATTATGTCCTCATGTAAAAAACACTAAACTTATTCACAGTGGATAAGTTTAGTGTTTTTTAGTTATCCACACCTATTTTCCCCTCAAAAAAACCGGCACTCAATTGAGTAACCGGTCACTTGGAAGATATTACAACATGTCGATGTGGTTCTTTTCCTTCAGAAGTTGTAATGATATTTTGATGATTAGATAATGCTTGGTGGATAATCTTTCGTTCAAAAGATGGCATAGGCTCCAACACAACTCTTTTTTTCGTACTTACTACTTGTTTTGCTAATCGATAAGAAAGTGCTTCTAATGTAGCTTTTCTTTTACTACGATAATTTTCAGCATCTAGTGTGATGCCAATATACTGCTTCGTACTACGATTCGCCACAAGTTTTGTTAAATACTGCAAAGAATTCAAGGTGTTTCCTCTTTTCCCAATCAAAACACCTATGTTTTTGCCGGAAATTGTAAATTCAACTTCGCGTCCTTTTACAATTTTACTAATCTCAGCTTCCACACCCATATCATGAATAATATTTTTTAAATATTCTTCACATTCTTGAATCGGATCTTTCTTCAATACAACTTCTACTACTGCAGGTCGGTTCCCAAATAAACCTAGGAACCCTCTTTTACCCTCATCGATAATATTTATATCTACTCGGTCTTTTAGAACATTTAGTTGCCTTAAAGCATCTTGTACTGCCAGCTCGACTGTTTGTCCTTTAGCAGTAATTACACTCACTTGCTTGATCCTTCTGCCTTACTAGCCTTAATTTCTGGCCCCTTGATCAAGTACATTTGAGCGATACCAAAGATATTACCAACAACCCAGTAAAGTGATAATGCAGCTGGGAAGTTAATTGCAAAGACTAAAATCATAATTGGCATAAGCCAAATCATCATTGCCATTTGCGGATTTTGACCAGCTGTTCCTGCCATTGCAAGCTTTTGCTGAATAAATGTCGTAATTGCCGCGACAACCGGTAAGATATAGTACGGATCTGCCTGCCCTAAGTCGAACCATAAAAATGTATGCTTACTAATTTCTGCCGTTCTCATAATCGCATGGTAAAACGCAAATAAAATAGGCATCTGAACAAATATCGGTAAACACCCTGCTAATGGGTTTACACCATTTTTTTGATATAACTGCATCATTTCTTGTTGTAGTTTTTGCTGTGTTGCTTGATCTTTAGAACTATATTTCTCTTTTAACTTCACCATTTCTGGTTGTAACGCTTGCATTGCTTTCGTACTCTTCGTTTGTTTAATCATTAATGGTAATAATGCAAAACGAATGATAAGAGTTGTAACAACGATTGCTAAACCGTAATTACTACCAAATAAGTTGGCAAAATACGTAATTAACTGAGAAAGCGGATATACGAAATATTCATTCCAAATTCCAGTACTTTTCGGTGTAATCGGCTGTTTCACTTCACTACAGCCAGCAGCAATTGCCATTAATGCAATAACCATGGCTAGTAAACCTATTTTCTTTTTCAAAGCCTGCTCCTCCTTGTTTCGGTATGTATATAGTGTAATTCATTTCCTTACGCTACTTTTTTATTCTTTTCATACCAGAGCGTTTAAAGACATGAATTAAGCTTTTCTTTAATTCTTCATATGTCATCTCTGCACAAGGCTTCCTTGCTATTATAACAAAATCTTTTCCAGAATCTATCTCATCTTTTAATTCTGTGATCGACTGGCGAATCATACGTTTAATTCGGTTACGCACTACTGCATTTCCTATTTTCTTGCTGACAGAAAGGCCAATACGAAAGTTTGGCTGCTCTCCCTTATCTAGTTGATAGACAACAAGCTGACGGTTAGCATTCGATTTTCCTTTTTGAAAAACCGTCTGGAATTCATCATTCTTTTTTATACGATATTTTTTCTTCATATCAATTGACACTCCTGTAGTTCATCAGTGGAAATTCACTATTATTAGAAAAAAAGACCACTGAACGATCAGTGGTCTACGCAGATAATACTTTTCTTCCTTTACGACGACGAGCTGCTAGCACTTTACGTCCGTTCGCTGTGCTCATACGGCTGCGGAAACCATGTACTTTGCTGCGCTTACGTTTATTTGGTTGGTAAGTTCTTTTCATTATATGACACCTCCCTGAGGAATATCTGTTAAAGACAGTCCTATAAATTATAGTTAATCAACTAGGAAAATGTCAATGGTTCTCGAAATTTTCATCAAATATTCATTTTGAACCTATTCACATACTTTTTCACAGACCCTATATTTCCTTGTGGATAAATGTTTTTTCTCGGTTTTTATATCCACAAACCCTTTTCGTACTTTTACACAGTATATCGTGTTGTGGACAAGTTTATTCCACAAGGTATTGATTTTGTGGATAACTTTCTTAAATTCATTGCTATAGCTACTTTTTTTTGATATTATAGTTGTGTTTTCACTTTGAATAAGTTTTCCACACCTTTATCTTATCCACAATTTGTGCATAACATGTGGACAGTTTTAATCACATGTGGGTAAATGCTTATCCACATTTGCTTTTTTTGTCGAAAACCCTATCTCATATACAAACGACGTTTTTAGGTTTTAAAATACGTTTCGTATAAATATACATTTTATATTTATTTAGGTTGTACATTTGTTGCGCAACCTTATTCTTTTACCATCTTAGTAAAGGAGGGACACCTTTGGAAAACATCTCTGATTTATGGAACAGCGCCTTAAAAGAACTAGAAAAAAAGGTCAGTAAACCAAGTTATGAAACATGGTTAAAATCAACAACCGCACATAATTTAAAGAAAGACGTGTTAACAATTACAGCTCCAAATGAATTCGCTCGTGATTGGTTAGAATCTCATTATTCAGAGCTAATTTCGGAAACACTTTATGATTTAACGGGGGCAAAATTAGCTATTCGCTTTATTATTCCCCAAAGTCAAGCTGAAGAGGAGATTGATCTTCCTCCTTCTAAACCAAATTCAGCACAAGATGATTCTAATCATTTACCACAGAGTATGCTAAATCCAAAATATACGTTTGATACATTTGTTATTGGCTCTGGTAACCGTTTTGCTCACGCTGCTTCATTGGCCGTAGCCGAAGCGCCAGCTAAAGCATATAATCCCCTCTTTATTTACGGGGGAGTTGGACTCGGAAAGACCCATTTAATGCATGCAATTGGTCATTATGTAATTGAACATAACCCAAACGCAAAGGTTGTATATTTATCATCAGAAAAATTTACAAATGAATTCATTAATTCTATTCGTGATAATAAAGCGGTCGATTTTCGTAATAAATACCGTAATGTAGATGTTTTATTGATAGATGATATTCAATTTCTAGCAGGAAAAGAACAAACTCAAGAAGAGTTTTTCCATACATTCAATGCATTACACGAAGAAAGTAAACAAATTGTAATTTCAAGTGATCGGCCACCAAAAGAAATTCCAACTTTAGAAGATCGTCTTCGTTCTCGCTTTGAATGGGGACTCATTACGGATATTACGCCACCAGATTTAGAAACACGAATTGCAATTTTACGTAAAAAAGCAAAGGCTGAAGGACTCGATATACCAAATGAGGTTATGCTTTATATTGCAAATCAAATTGATTCAAACATTCGTGAACTAGAAGGTGCACTTATCCGAGTTGTAGCTTATTCATCTTTAATTAACAAAGATATTAATGCTGATTTAGCAGCTGAAGCACTTAAAAATATTATTCCAAATTCTAAACCAAAAATTATCTCCATTTATGATATTCAAAAGGCTGTCGGGGATGTTTATCAAATAAAACTGGAAGATTTCAAGGCGAAAAAGCGAACAAAATCAGTTGCCTTCCCTCGCCAAATTGCAATGTATTTATCACGCGAACTTACAGATTACTCCTTACCTAAAATCGGTGAAGAATTTGGTGGACGTGATCATACAACAGTTATCCATGCTCATGAAAAAATTTCTAAGCTGCTTAAAACGGATACGCAATTACAAAAACAAGTTGAAGAAATTAACGATATTTTAAAGTAGTAGCTGAATAGTGTGAATAACTTCCCTTGTTTTACGCACAGTCTATCCACATGTAGATAGACTGTTTTTACATCCTTCAACGGGGTTATCCACATATCCACAGGCCCTATTACTATTACTACTATTTTTTATCTTTATTAATTAAATAAAATATTATACTTACCGGAGGTTTTTCTTTATGCGTTTTACAATACAAAAAGACTATCTTGTAAGAAGTGTACAAGATGTAATGAAGGCTGTTTCTTCTCGTACAACAATTCCGATCCTTACAGGAATTAAAGTTGTCGCTACGGAAGAAGGAGTTACGTTAACAGGAAGCGATGCTGATATTTCTATTGAATCTTTTATCCCAGTTGAAGACAATGGAAAAGAAATCGTAGAAGTAGCACAATCAGGAAGTATTATTTTACAAGCAAAATATTTTAGTGAGATTGTAAAAAAATTACCTAAAGAGACTGTCGAAATTTCTGTGGAAAATCATTTTATGACAAAAATAATTTCTGGAAAATCAGAGTTTAATTTAAATGGTTTAGATTCTGCTGAATATCCATTGTTACCACAAATTGAAGAACACCATGTTTTTAAGATCCCAACAGATTTACTGAAACATATGATCAGACAAACTGTATTTGCAGTTTCCACTTCTGAAACAAGACCAATCTTGACAGGTGTAAACTGGAAAGTATATAACAGCGAATTAACTTGCATTGCTACAGATAGTCACAGGTTAGCTCTTCGAAAAGCAAAAATCGAAGGAATTGCAGATGAATTTCAAGCGAATGTTGTTATTCCAGGTAAAAGCTTAAATGAATTAAGCAAAATTCTAGATGAGTCTGAAGAAATGGTAGATATCGTTATTACGGAGTATCAAGTATTATTCCGTACAAAGCATTTATTATTCTTCTCAAGATTGTTAGAAGGTAATTATCCGGATACAACTCGTTTAATTCCAGCCGAAAGTAAAACAGATATTTTTGTAAATACAAAAGAATTTTTACAAGCGATTGATCGTGCATCTTTATTAGCAAGGGATGGTCGTAATAATGTTGTAAAATTATCAACTTTAGAACAGGAAATGCTAGAAATTTCTTCGAATTCACCAGAAATTGGGAAAGTAGTAGAAGAAGTTCAATGTGAAAAGATGGATGGGGAAGAGTTAAAAATATCTTTTAGTGCAAAATATATGATGGATGCACTAAAAGCTTTAGATAGTACTGAAATTAAAATTAGCTTTACTGGTGCGATGAGACCATTCTTAATTCGTACAGTAAATGATGAGTCCATTATTCAATTAATTTTACCGGTTCGTACTTACTAAGTAAGAAGTAAGGGTTGCTAGTTTTCAGATACTAGTAGCCCTTATTTGATTTTTGGGTATTACTTTCCTAATGTTAGTTTATTTAGTACAATGAAAGAATGAACACTTTCAGAAAGTGAGCGATTTTATGAAACGTATTAAAATTTCAACAGAGTATATTACACTAGGACAATTTTTGAAGTTAGCCGATGTAATTGATACAGGTGGCGCTGTAAAATGGTTTTTACAAGAATATGAAGTGTACGTGAATCAAGAACTTGAAAATAGAAGAGGTCGCAAATTATATGCGAACGATATTATTGAAATTCCAGGAAGCGGAAGTTTCCAAGTTCAGGCATAAAGGGGGAGCCCTTTGTTTATTTCAGAAATACAATTAAAAAACTATCGCAATTATGAAAAGTTAGAGCTTTCCTTTGAAGATAAAGTGAATGTGATTATCGGTGAAAACGCACAAGGGAAAACGAATTTGATGGAAGCTATTTATGTTTTAGCGATGGCGAAATCTCATAGAACCTCTAATGATCGCGAGCTTATCCGTTGGGATGAAGACTTCGGTCAAATTAAAGGGAAATTACAAAAGAGAAATAGTTCTTTGTCTTTAGAATTAAATATTTCGAAAAAAGGTAAAAAGGCAAAATTAAATCAACTTGAACAACAAAAATTGAGTCAATATATTGGCATGATGAATGTTGTCATGTTTGCCCCAGAAGATTTAAATCTTGTAAAAGGAAGCCCTCAAGTAAGAAGACGCTTTTTAGATATGGAATTAGGCCAAATAGCTCCAATCTATTTGTATGAATTGAGTCAATATCAAAAGGTGCTCACGCAACGAAATCACTTGCTGAAAAAGATGCAAGGGAATAGTAAGAATGAGGAAACGATGTTGGATGTATTTACACTTCAACTTATTGAGCATGGTGCAAAAATATTGCAAAAACGGTTTGAGTTTTTGCATTTACTACAAGAATGGGCAGCTCCAATTCATCGCGGTATAAGCCGCGGATTAGAAGAATTAGAAATTGTCTATAAACCAAGTGTAGATGTATCAGAATCAATGGATTTGTCGAAAATAAAAGAAGTATACTATGAAAATTTTCAATCTGTGAAACAACGTGAGATTTTCCGTGGTACGACTTTAATTGGTCCTCATCGTGATGATTTACAATTCTTCGTTAATAGTAAAAATGTTCAAGTCTTTGGTTCGCAAGGACAACAACGAACGACCGCACTGTCCCTAAAATTAGCTGAAATTGAATTGATTTACTCAGAAGTTAAGGAATATCCGATTCTTTTATTGGATGATGTATTATCAGAATTAGATGATTATCGTCAATCGCATCTGTTAAATACAATTCAAGGAAAAGTGCAAACATTTGTGACAACGACGAGTGTCGACGGAATTGAACACGAAACATTAAAAGAAGCGAAAACAATTCATGTAACGAACGGCACGGTAGATTGTGAAATAGATAGGGCGTAATCCCTATTTAAATGGAAAAGTAGGTGATCTTTGTGTCAATGGAACAAAAGCAAATGGAAGAAAACTCATATGATGAAAGTCAGATACAGGTACTTGAAGGATTAGAAGCGGTTCGAAAACGCCCTGGGATGTATATTGGATCTACAAGTGGAAAAGGACTTCACCATCTTGTGTGGGAAATCGTCGATAATAGTATTGATGAAGCACTTGCAGGGTATTGTGATGAAATTAACGTTAGTATCGAAGAAGATAATAGTATTCTTGTAACGGATAATGGACGTGGTATTCCAGTTGGTATACAAGAAAAAATGGGACGTCCTGCTGTAGAAGTTATAATGACCGTTCTTCATGCTGGTGGTAAGTTTGGCGGTGGCGGTTATAAAGTTTCTGGTGGTTTGCATGGTGTTGGGGCATCTGTAGTAAATGCTCTATCAACAGAACTAGAGGTATTTGTACATCGTGAAGGCAAAATCCATTATCAAAAATACGAAAGAGGTATCCCGGTTGCGGATTTAAAAGTCATTGGTGACACAGATCAAACAGGGACGATAACTCGATTTAAACCAGATCCAGAAATTTTTCAGGAAACAATAGTATACGAATTTGATACGTTAGCAACTCGTATGCGCGAATTAGCATTTTTAAATCGTAATATTAAATTAACAATCGAAGATAAACGTGAACATAAACAGAAGAAAGAATTCCATTATGAAGGTGGAATTAAATCATATGTTGAACATTTAAATCGTTCAAAACAGCCAATTCATGAAGAACCTGTATATGTAGAGGGTTCAAAAGATGGTATTCAGGTTGAAGTTGCGCTTCAATATAACGAAGGATACACAAATCATATTTACTCATTTACAAATAATATTCATACGTATGAAGGTGGTACACATGAGGTAGGATTTAAAACAGCCTTAACTCGTGTGATCAACGATTATGGTCGTAAAAATAATATTTTAAAAGATGCGGATAGTAATTTAACTGGTGAAGATGTTCGTGAAGGTTTAACAGCGATTGTGTCAATTAAACATCCAAATCCACAATTCGAAGGACAAACGAAGACGAAACTTGGAAATAGTGAAGCAAGAACAATTACAGAGTCAGTATTCTCAGAGGCATTTGAAAAGTTCTTACTGGAAAATCCGAATGTTGCACGTAAGATTATAGATAAAGGGACGATGGCAGCGCGTGCGCGTGTAGCAGCTAAAAAGGCTCGTGAGTTAACTCGCCGAAAGAGTGCTTTAGAAGTTTCAAGTTTACCAGGGAAATTGGCAGACTGTTCTTCTAAAGATCCAGCAATTAGTGAAATCTATATCGTAGAGGGTGACTCTGCGGGTGGGTCTGCAAAACAAGGACGTGATCGTCATTTCCAAGCAATTTTACCGCTGAAGGGTAAAATTATTAATGTTGAAAAGGCACGCTTAGATAAGATTTTATCAAACGATGAAGTTCGTACAATTATTACGGCGATTGGTACAAATATCGGCGGAGACTTCGCTATTGAAAAAGCACGCTATCATAAAGTTATTATTATGACGGATGCCGATGTTGATGGTGCGCATATTCGTACCCTATTATTAACGTTCTTCTATCGCTATATGCGTCAAATAATTGAGTGCGGTTATATATATATTGCACAGCCACCTTTGTTTAAAGTACAACAAGGTAAGAAAATTCAATATGCTTACAATGATAAGGAACTTGAAAAAATCTTAGCTGAATTACCAGCCCAACCTAAGCCGGGGATTCAGCGTTATAAAGGTCTAGGGGAAATGAATCCAACTCAGTTATGGGAGACGACAATGGACCCAGAAGTACGTTCATTACTTCAAGTTTCACTTCAAGATGCAATTGAAGCGGATGAAACATTTGAAATTTTGATGGGAGATAAAGTAGAGCCACGTCGTAACTTTATCCAAGAAAATGCAAAATACGTGAAAAACCTTGATATTTAAATGGGTAATGACAGGAATCTAAGTATTCCTGTCTTCTACATATAAATCAATGTATGTGTAACGGAAATGTAAGAGGAGGTGCTGGTTGATGTCAGACAATCAACAACAAGCACGAATTCGAGAAATTAATATTAGTCATGAAATGCGTACCTCGTTTTTAGATTACGCAATGAGTGTTATCGTATCTCGTGCATTACCAGATGTTCGTGATGGATTAAAACCTGTGCATCGTAGGGTTTTATATGCGATGAATGATTTAGGAATTACAGCTGATAAAGCGTATAAAAAATCAGCGCGTATTGTCGGTGAAGTAATCGGTAAGTATCACCCTCACGGTGATTCAGCTGTTTACGAGACGATGGTACGTATGGCGCAAGATTTTAGTCAACGTTATATGCTTGTTGATGGGCATGGTAACTTTGGTTCTGTTGATGGTGATTCAGCAGCAGCGATGCGTTATACAGAAGCAAGAATGTCTAAGATTTCTATGGAATTAATACGTGATATTTCAAAAAATACGATTGATTATCAAGATAACTATGATGGTTCTGAAAGAGAGCCAATTGTATTGCCAGCGCGTTTCCCTAATTTATTAGTGAATGGTACGACGGGTATTGCGGTAGGTATGGCAACGAATATTCCACCGCATCAACTTGGTGAAGTAATTGATGGTGTATTGGCACTAAGCCATAATCCCGACATTACGATTGCGGAATTAATGGAGTTTATTCCAGGACCAGATTTTCCAACAGCAGGTTTAATTTTGGGACGAAGTGGGATTCGAAGAGCGTATGAAACAGGTAGAGGCTCTATTATGCTTCGAGCTAAAGTTGAAATTGAAGAGAAGTCAAATGGTAAACAATCTATTCTCGTAACTGAACTACCTTATCAAGTTAATAAGGCGCGATTAATTGAAAAAATTGCAGAATTAGTTCGTGATAAGAAAATTGAAGGTATTACGGATTTACGTGATGAGTCAGATCGAAACGGTATGCGTATTGTTATGGAAGTACGCCGTGATGCCAATGCCAATGTACTATTAAATAATCTATATAAACATACAGCACTTCAAACAAGTTTCGGTATTAATATGTTGTCTCTTGTAAATGGAGAGCCACAAGTACTGAATTTAAAACAAAATTTATATCATTACTTGGAGCATCAGAAGGTAGTAATTCGTCGACGTACTGCTTATGAATTAGAAAAAGCAGAGGCGCGTGCTCATATTTTAGAAGGATTACGAATTGCTCTAGATCATCTAGATGAAGTTATTACGTTAATTCGTAGTTCGAAAACAGCAGATATTGCAAAACAAGGCTTAATGGAACGTTTCGGTTTAAGTGAGAAACAAGCACAAGCAATTTTAGATATGCGTCTGCAACGTTTAACAGGATTAGAACGTGAAAAAATTGAGCAAGAATATCAAGACTTAATGAAGTTAATCGCTGAATTAAAAGCAATCTTAGCAGATGAAGAGAAAGTTCTTGAGATTATTCGTGAAGAATTAACGGAAGTAAAAGAACGCTTCAATGATAAGAGACGAACGGAAATTACAATTGGTGGCATGGAATTTATTGAAGATGAAGATTTGATTCCAGAACAAAACATCGCTATTACGTTAACTCATAATGGTTATATTAAGAGGTTACCGGCTTCTACGTACAAAACACAGAACCGTGGTGGACGTGGTGTGCAAGGAATGGGAACAAATGATGATGATTTCGTAGAGCATTTATTAACTACTTCTACGCATGATCACATTTTATTCTTTACTAATAAAGGGAAAGTATACCGTACGAAAGGATATGAAATCCCAGAGTATAGTCGTACAGCAAAAGGTATACCTATTATTAACTTATTAGGTGTAGATAAGGGTGAATGGATTAATGCCATTATTCCAATTCGTGAATTTGGTGATGATGAATTCTTATTCTTCACAACAAAACAAGGTATTTCTAAGAGAACGCCACTTTCATCATTTGCAAATATACGTACGAATGGTTTAATCGCCATCTCTCTTCGTGAAGAGGATGAAGTAATATCTGTACGTTTAACATCTGGTGATAAGGATATTATTGTAGGAACAAGCAATGGTATGTTAATTCGCTTTAACGAGCAAGATGTGCGTTCTATGGGACGTAATGCGGCTGGTGTAAAAGCAATTACATTAGGTGATGAAGATCAAGTTGTAGGCATGGAAATTGTCGAAGAGGATGTAAATGTTCTAATCGTAACGAAAAATGGTTATGGAAAACGTACACCTATTGATGAATACCGTCTACAAAGCCGTGGTGGTAAAGGTCTGAAGACTTGTAATATTACAGATAAAAACGGTAAATTAGTAGCTGTTAAATCTGTAACAGGTGAAGAAGATATCATGTTAATTACGGCAGCAGGTGTTATTATTCGTATGCCAGTTGATCAAATCTCTCAAATGGGACGTAATACACAAGGTGTTCGTCTAATTCGATTAGAGGATGAGCAAGAGGTAGCGACGGTAGCAAAAGCACAGAAAGATGAAGAAGAGGAATCTAATGAAGAGGTTTCTTCTGAAGAATAAGAGGGGGATTTTTCCTCCTCTTATTTTTTTATAATAATACTTGCATAGCAATGGAAAACCCTATATAATAGGCAGAGTCAGCAAATGAGAGATACAAATTATCTTAAAAAACTTGTTGACGAAAATAATATACTATGATATATTATGAAAGTCGCTGAAACGCGATGTTGAACTTTG
>NZ_WIPE01000070.1:0-548 GCF_009760835.1 Bacillus sp. EE-W1
GTGCGTTCACATAATGGCATTTCTTTTTTATTTCCACAATTACTACACATCTTTGTAGAAGGAAACCATTTATCTATTTTTACAAGCTGTTTTCCTTGTTCTTGTAGCTTATATGCTAAAAATGTCGTGAACATCCTCCAACCGTTGTCCGCTACACTCTTACCAAATCTAAGTGCTCGTGACATTCCTTTCATATGTAAGTCTTCGATTGCTACAACGTCAAAACTCGTAGCTAATTCTTTAGACTTATGATGAAGAAAATTTTTACGTTGATTGGCGACCTTTTCATGCAATTTCGCTACACGAATGCGTTGTTTATTCCAGCGCTCTGAACCTCTCACACGTCTTGCTAATACTCGTTGTGCCTTCGCTAATTTCTCTAACATCTGACGATAAAAGCGAGGATAATTGGCTTTCTCATCTTCGCTACTCACGTACAATTCAGCCATTGCGAAGTCTAATCCAACTACACTTTGTACTTCTTTTTGTACAATCTCTTTTTCATATTCAGTCAAGATGGACACATAGTATTTACCAGTAGGTGTCAT
>NZ_WIPE01000096.1:0-40669 GCF_009760835.1 Bacillus sp. EE-W1
TGGCATTACCGGGCCTACTGGATTTACTGGTTCTACTGGTAGTACCGGACCTACTGGATTTACTGGTTCTACTGGCATTACCGGACCTACTGGAACTGCAGGTAGTGCCTCAGCAAAAAGTATTATTTTTCAAGGAACAAATGCTGGTTTTCAACGTATAGCGGGTTCTCCTGGCATTGACTCCAATGTTATTCCATATGTCACTGCTGGAGACGGTAGTGTAGTTGGCTTTGCTGCATCTATAAATGTAAATAACTTACCTGCTGCTGTTTATACGATTGATATTTGCAGGAATGTCCCAACAAACCTCACTGCCCCTACTTCCAGTTACATTTTAACTACTATTACCTTAACTACCACGGACAAAATTACCGGAACTATAGTATTTTCCATTAAACCGACGGATACTGGATCAGGACAAATTCAAGTATTTAATCCTACTCCAGCCGTAGGTCCGGCTGCTGTAACTTGGACTAGCATTACAACTGGAAACCCTGTTTCAAGAGGGGATGCTATATCTCTTTATATTAACCCTGGAATTACTGCCAGTGCTGTATATTCTATTTTTCTAATCACTAATATTTAGTTCCTTCTTAACAGTAATTTATTTAACAAAAAAAGGAGATCACTCTCAAATAAGTAATCTCCCTTTTAAAAATTTTTTCATTACATTGGCAATACAATCTTCACAGTCGTTCCAACCCCAACTTCACTTTCAAAACTCATTTTACCGTTGTGGTCTTTAATAATTTTTTCTGTAACTACTAAACCTAAACCTGTTCCCGTTTCTTTCGTTGTGTAAAAAGCTTCATTTAACTTCGGAATTTTGTCTTTTGGAATACCGCAACCTTCATCCTTAACTTGAACAATGATTGCATCTTCTACAGTCACTTTAATCGTAATCGTTCCGCCAACTGACATTGCTTCAATCGCATTTTTAATTAAATTAAAAAATACTTGCTTTAATCGTTTTTCATCGCATGTAATCGATGGTATGTCTTTACTATAAATACCTTGTATGTGCACTCCTTGCTTTAAAGCAGGCTTTCCCATAACTCGAATAACATAAGCGATAATTTCTTCTATATTATGAACTTCTGATTCTAGTGATTTAGATTTCTCAAATCCACTAAGTTCTGTAGCGATTGTATGAATTCGCTCTACTTCTTGTTTCATAATATCACTATATATTTTATCCTCAGGATATTTATTTGCTTGCTTATTAACAAATTTATCTAAATTAGCTAGAGGTCTTCTAATTTTGTAACCAATAACTGTAGCCATTTTCCCAACAGTTGCTAGCTTTTCTGTTTGTTGTATTTCTTTATCCATCATCTCAAGCGTACGAACGTAAGATTGAAACCTTAAAAACATAATCCAACATATGATAGTAAATACGCTATATAATGCCATCGGGATTAAAACGAGTGACGAGTGAATAATGATTCCTATAAGAGCGTATTTCCCAACAAGTATACCAGTAACTAACCAAAAATACCTTTTGTTCACAAAGAGTGGGGCAAATAAAATAAAAAATCCTTCTACTATATTCCCACCATCAAACTCAGCATCACTACCGTAGTAAATCATAAAATTATGGATAAAATCTAATAGGTTATATCCAATTAGAATAATATACTTCACTGCAAATGGATTCTTCCATTTCATGAAGTATACTCCAATACAAAACAAAATCACCATTAGAAAATAAAGCCATAAACCTAAACCATCTTCAAATTGTCCTACTCCTTCTTGCTCTCCTCCTATTAAAGGTACAATAAATTCGTAGGCAAGATCGTATACAAAAAATATAATGAAAAATAAACTTAAAAATATTTTCAGTGCCTTCATTTCTTCATTTTTAAATATATTGTCTTTATTCATATCGTAACTCCTAGCTTTTCTCCCTCTTGGATTTCATTATTTCCACGTTGCTTCGGGAGCATAATATCTATTCTAGTTCCAATATCTCTTTCACTTGAAATATGTAATTCACCAAGATGCTGCTCAGTAACAAGCCGATTCGCTACAGTAAGTCCTAGGCCAATTTTATCTTGTTTCGTTGTATAAAAGGCCTCTTTAACACGAGCTAAATTTTCTTTCTTAATACCGTAACCATTATCAATTACACTTAGCATTACATAATCTTGTCCTTTGTTTTCTAACCGTAACTCTAATGTGCCACCTTGCTCCATTGCCTCCAGAGCATTTTTTATGACATATAGAAAGACTCCTCTTATTTTCCGCTCATCACATTCAACTTCTATCGTCTTTTCTTCCACATTAGAAATAAACTGGACGCTAGATTCATTCATTTTTTCGCGAACAATTTTTACTGCTTGTAATGCAATTTCACCTATATTATGTTTCTTATAAACAGAAGGTTTACATGTAGCAACTTCCATTAACTCACTTATCATATTATTCATATTTTCTATTTCAAAAATCATCTGTTCGTAAATAGGGTCCTCCTCATGCTTCTCTCGTTGTAATTGCGTAAACCCTTTTAATGAAGCAAGTGGATTTTTAATTTCATGTCCCACTGTCGCTGCCATTTTTCCGATTACTGCTAATTTTTGTGATTCACTAGCAATCTTAATACTTTCCTTTACCGCTGAAAGGTATTGTATAAATCGATTTAAAATGATGTATGCCGCTATTAATACGAGTGTATACATAATGAGGAACATGAATCCTTTTACTTCCTTTAATACGAATAAATAAATAACATATTTCCCTACAATTGTCGAAAGTACAAACACAAAATATTTTTTATTTAAAAATATAGGTACAAAGAAGATGAAAATAATTTCTATTATATTTACTCCATCAAATGCCGCCTCATTATAAAGCATATACGAAAGTATATTAACGATTTCTATTCCTATGTATGCAAATACACATGCATATTTAACAAGGTTCGCTTTCTCTTTTTTTATTAAATATACATTCACACCGAGTATTGCAGTTCCGCAAATAACTTGCCATAGTATGCTATGCCCCATATCCGTTAATGATTTATTTTCTAATACGATTGCATAGAAAATTTGGTATGAAACAACAATGACATATAGCACCCATAAAAAAATTTTTGCATTCCTTTCTTCTTCTTTATATGATAGAAAACTTCCTTTCACTTCAACACCCCTTCAAAATAATATCTCGAAGAATACCATTTATTATAATAAATGATTTTCATAGACAAACAAAGATAAATCGAACATTTGAGGAAAATCATCCCAATAAAGCAAAGTATCTTCAGGCTATATAAGCATAAAAGCTATAAACAATAATACGTATATTATGGGAGGTGTTTTATGTGGACGGCAAAAAAAATAAAAAAACAGAACAACTGGAACCCTTCACGCGTGAGAATGAAGGAAAGAAAATGACGACAAATACAGGTGTTACCATTTCAAATGATGAAAATACTTTAACCGCTGGTGATCGTGGTCCTACCCTTCTAGAAGATTTCCTAATGCGAGAAAAGCTTGCTCATTTTGACCGTGAACGAATTCCTGAAAGAGTCGTTCACGCACGTGGATACGGTGCACATGGTATATTCGAGCTATATGAATCTTTAGAAGAGCTAACAATGGCCCACTTTTTACAAGACCCTTCAAAAAAAACACCCCTTTTCGTTCGCTTCTCTGAAGTAGCTGGATCAAAAGGAGCGAATGAAACAAATCGAGATGTACGAGGGTTCGCCGTTAAATTTTATACAGAAGAAGGAAATTTTGATTTAGTAGGAAACAATATTCCTATTTTTTTCATTCAAGATGGCATTAAATTCCCTGATCTTATTCACGCCCTTAAACCTGAACCGCATAATGAGATTCCACAGGGACAAACAGCACATGATACATTTTGGGACTTCATCGCCAATAACCAAGAATCGGCTGCGATGATGATGTGGATTATGTCTGATCGTGCCATTCCAAGAAGTTTTCGAATGATGCAAGGGTTTGGCGTTCATACATTTCGCTTAGTGAATAAAAATGGAAAGTCACGATTCGTAAAATTTCACTGGAAGCCGAAGCTCGGCATTCACTCATTAATTTGGGATGAAGCGCAAAAATTAGGTGGTGCTGATCCAGATTACCATCGCCGTGATTTATGGGAAAATATTAATGCTGGAAACTATCCTGAGTACGAACTTGGCATTCAAATTTTAGAAGAAGAGGATGAATTTAAATACGATTTCGATATATTAGATGCGACGAAAATTTGGCCTGAAGAAGATTTCCCCGTTAAAATCATCGGGAAAATGACATTAAATCGCAACGTCGAGAATGTATTCGCTGAAACGGAACAAGTCGCGCTTCATCCGGGAAGTATCGTCCGTGGTATTGATTTTACAAATGATCCGCTCTTACAAGGTAGGCTCTTTTCTTATACAGACACTCAATTGGCACGCGTCGGTACAAATTATCAAGAATTACCGATTAACCGTCCGATATGCCCATTTCACAACAATCAAAGAGATGGTGCATCTAAATATATAATCGACAAAGGAAAAATTGCTTACCATAATAATTCCTTAGCAAATAACACTCCTTACACTGTCCCCGGTACAAAGGGTGGGTTCGTTACATATCCTTCTACTGTATCAGGGCATAAAACGAGAGAAACAGCCGCTAGTTTCAAAGATCATTTCTCTCAAGCACGTTTATTTTGGAATAGTATGAGTAACGTCGAAAAGGTTCATATTATGCAAGCCTTCTCCTTTGAATTAGGAAAAGTAAAAAGTAAATCGGTCCGCCAACAAGTCGTAACTATGATTGGGCATATTAGTACTGAATTAGCTACGTTAGTCGCTGAAGCGATCGGAGCAAAAGTCCCAAATATTCAAGAATCGGGCGTTACGAAATCATCGCCAGCACTCAGTATGGCAAATACGACATTTAGTCCTAATACATTACGAGTAGGTGTCATTGTTGCAAATGGATATGACGGACAAAACGCGCAATATATACTAAATCAATTCAAACAAGTTGGGTTGCAGCCAGTAATTGTTTCCGAGCGATTAGGTATTGTGCAAGGAACGCAAAATGTACGTTGGGACGTGAATGACACTTTCTTAACGGGATCTTCACTTCTTTATGACGGGCTACTTCTTATTGGAGGAAACCTTGATGAACTGTTTCTTAATAAAGCGAGTTCATTTGTCGTAGAATCATATAATCACTTTAAGCCAATTGGTGCCTTTCAAAATGGATCTACCGTTATTCAATCTTTAAATATTGAAGGAAAGCCTGGCGTCCTAATAGAACAAAACCCTACGCAACTTGCAAATAAATTTATTAAAGCCATGACGAAACAACGCTTTTGGGATAGAGCATATGAATAGGTTAGGGGGATAATTTATGTTTGTTACCGTCGAGAAAGATGTGCATATTTTTGTGCAAGACGTTAATCCTGGACCCGGTAGTAAAACCGTGTTTTTCGTTCATGGCTGGCCTTTAAATCATCAAATGTACCAATATCAACTCAATGTGTTACCACAGCATGGTTTCCGCTGCATCGCTATGGATATACGCGGAAACGGGCAATCTGATAAACCATGGACTGGTTACACATACGATCGTTTAGCAGACGATATCGCCATTGTTCTCGAAGCACTTCAAGTAGAAAATGCTACATTAGTCGGTTTTTCAGTAGGTGGTGCTCTTTCTATTCGGTACATGTCCCGCTATAATGGCCATCGTATTTCTAAACTTGTATTAGTCGATGCTGTTTCCCCCTCTTTCGTTAAAAATCAAGAATCGCCCTATGGTGTCCCAAAAGAACAAGCAGATACCCTCATTAATCAAATGTATGCCAATATGCCAAAATTTTTAAATGATGTATCTTTATCATTTTTTAATAGAAACTTAGGATCTGCTACATTAGAATGGTTTTCTTATCTCGGTATGCAGTCTGCTTCCTACGCTCTCATCAAAATATTGCAAGCAGCCGCAAATGAAGATGTAACGAAAGATTTAAGTGAAATTAACGTCCCAACAAAAATATTCCACGGTGTTCACGATCAACTTATCCCTTACAAAAGCGCTGAACTCACGCAAAAGCGGATTAAAAATTCTCAGTTACATCCTCTTACAAATAGCGGTCACGGCTCTCCAATTGATCAAGCGGATGAATTAAATGCAGAACTTATAAAGTTTTTGCATTCATAAAAATCTATACCAAATCGCTTCAATTGGAACGCATTTTTTGAAAAGATTAAAATTCACATATTTCTCACAAATCAATCAATAAAACGATTACATTTTCATTTATACTAAATGTACAGGTAATACTCCCTAAACCCAGCTTGTCTGGTTACCCCGTTAAATACTATAAAAAAAAGAACTTGTATCGTTATACAAGTTCTTTTTGTTTGTTCTATTTAAAAAGTATATCTTTACTATACTGCTTTCCAGCAAGTAAATCATATTGGATCATTTTATATTGCTCTAACATTTCTTTTTGTTTCTTTGTTAAATCTGTTATCTCTTCCCCATCTTTATTAACCTTTAACTCATCTCTAAGAACCGGTATTTCTTTATGCATTTCCGATAAAAATTGATAAAACGGTGATTGATTTAGTCCTGCATAATCAAAAACAAGATTAGAAAAATAAATTGGACTTACTAAACCTAAATTGTCATTTGGCAAATCAAAATTTGCATACATTAACAATGGTGTTTCTGACATAATTAATCTTTCTCTTACCGTCTCTTCATTTTCTATATATCCTGCTTCTTTATAAATAGATTTATTAGTTCCTAACATAGGTAAATGATCTCCAAAGAAGACTAATAAAGTAGGTCTGTCTAAATCGTTAAGCTGCTCGATTAAATATTGCAGAGCTTCATCAGACAGTCTTACACCTTCTGTATATGCTTCTAATTCCGCTTTCGATTCCTCTTCTGTTAATCCACTAATTTCTATTTTATTTTCTCCAAACATATTTGGCGTATACGGAAAATGATTTTGCATCGTCACCGCATGAATAAATGTAGGTTCTTTTCTCTTATTTAATTCATCTATGATTTCTTTACTCATAGATAAATCACCAATATTGTCTCCCACTACTTCTTTATTTTTCATCGTATCTTCTGCATTAAAATTATCGAATCCCAATGTTTTATATACATCTTCACGTTTATAAAACGATCGATTAAACGCATGAATTGCACTTGCATAATACCCTTGTTTTTTCAACTCACTTGCAATCGATGGAATCTCTTTTTGGCTTGGAACAGCTTGTTGATATGGTATAGAACCTGGCATTAAAAGACTCATCGAATAACTCGTTAAGGCTTCAAATTCTGTATTCGCTGTATTCCCTCCAAATGTAGGAGCTATCGTTTGTCCACCTGGAAAATTCTCTGTATAATGATGTAAATTCGGCACTGGATCTTCGCTAAATGAAAGATTCGTTAATTTTGTTGGATCCCAAAATGCTTCACTCATAATAAATATAATGTTCGGCTTCTCTACTTTTTTTTGTGCTTTTACTTTGCCGCTATATTGTTTTTCTATATCCTTTGCAATTTGCTGCATATTTTCTTTTGAATATTCCTCTGGCTCTTTAATAACTGTCGTATCTAAGTTACTTAAAAATCCAATAATAAAACCATTCGCTTTATAATTTGCAGCTTGATTCCATGCACGGATGTCTACTCCACCTTTTATAAATAAATCATTCATAAAGGTAGTAGGATAGTTACTATATCCATACAACATAAACCCAGAGCCACATATTAAAATAATCCTCATAATAATATGTGATTTTATAACTGGAATATACTTTCGTATATACGTAACTACAAATACAATCAACACAATGCCAACGATTGTCAGGAACATATTCCAAAAACTAAAATACTCCATGACCATCGGTATAACGGAATTCATATGACCAATCTGTGTAAAATCAGACGGGTAGAATGGCTCTCCTCTAAAAATGAGTTTAAAATGGTTCACCATCACAAAAATAAGTAAGACTAAGCTAGTTATCGTTGTACTTAAGAAAACTCTTCCAAGCAAATTATATGCAAAAACGTATACCATATAAATAAATAACAGGCTTAATATATACTGTCCATATTGTAAATACACCCATGTATTTACTACTATAAGGTTCATGTCCTCCTGCACTATGATATACATCCAATTCATTGTATGAGCAATTAAAAATAATACGACATACACTCGAATAGCCGGCCTAAGCTTATGACTGATGCCTTTATTCAAATGAATGATATATAGTAGTACACTCCACAAAACAATAATGAGTATACTTAGCGGTATTTCCCCATTAAAAAAATCTTTCGTTCTCTCAAATTCGAAAGACCTTAACATAACAAAGAATAGCGTTTCTAAACAGATCGCCCACATTCCACTAAGAATGATAGAAATTAATAGATTCTTTCTCGGTTGCTGAGCCGAGAAACTAAAATGAAATTCATCTCTTCTTCGTCGCTGTGTAAAAACATTAAAGCGCAATTTATTCCCTCTTTCCTTTACCCCTTCGTCTCGCATCAACAAACATATTGTCATATACAAAATACCATATTTGTATGCAGCTAGTCTCCCTATGTGCTTGTAATAATACACATGTATCCTTAATTTCCCCTTAAAAATGCAGTGAAACTTTAATAAGTCCGAACCATTCAGGATTGAACGGGATAAACCTTCTTCGCTCTATATTCTAACAGCATAAATGAACTACGCTTCACAAAATTGTTACCATAAGAAAAGAACCTATCAACACTGACAGGTTCTGCTTCATTCTAACAGACATGAGCATATGTATTATATAAGAGAATACATCCATACTTTCCATATAATACATACAAGTAAGATAACTACAAAATCAAAAAGATCTAATCTCGGGCCCTTTTTCATATTCATCTCTAGCCACATATGAATCCATTTTCTTTTTGTATATTTTTGAATGTTTTTCTTTGCAAATCTGTAAATGAGTACTTGCATAATAAAAAAACCGACTACGAAAATGAACAAGAAAATGAGAAAATCGACCACAAAATTCCTCCCTATTTTTGCAGCGATTTTTCTACTATATGATTTTTCAAGACCCACTCTTCAAATTGAGCACTTCCAAATTCCCAACTAAGATCACGAGCATGTACAGAAAAAACGTAATGACCAGCATATTCGTCCATAAATCTACCTGTCTCGATCTCATCTTTCTGAAGACCATATGTTCCAAAATTAAAATACACATCCCACACGTCTTCATTCTTCCGCTTATAAGCAATCGATTCCATATCACATTCTGTTCCGAAATAGTCAAGATGTAAATGTACGCTATCATCATATTCGTACTCCATTTTATCACCCCTTATATTTGTACTTCTTTATCACCCAAAAAATTCCTGCTATCTACACTCACATATGGGCACTTACCTACATATCATGCTTGTAGAGTGACTTCTAGGAGGTGTCATATAGTGAAAAAATTTATAGCTGTTTTTTGCATCATGTTACTATCTGTTTTCACATTTGCTGCTTGCAGTAGTAAAAAGGAAGGTACGAAAGAACAAACGCAAAACATTCGCATCGGCGAAGTTACCCATTCTCTCTTCTACGCCCCTTTATATGTCGGGATTGAAAAAGGATTTTTTAAAGATGAAGGATTAAATATTGACCTCCAAACAACAGCTGGCGGAGATAAAACGATGACCGCCCTATTATCTGGCGGAATTGATATTGCTCTCGTCGGTTCTGAAACGTCTATTTATGTTCATCAACAAGGTGCAAAAGACCCTATCATTAACTTCGCACAACTTACACAAACAGACGGAACATTTTTAGTTTCGCGTAAAAAATTAGACTCTTTTAATTGGAATGACGTAAAAGGTGTTACGTTTTTAGGACAGCGTAAAGGCGGCATGCCGCAAATGGTTGGAGAATACGTTTTAAAGAAAAATGGCATTGATCCTCGCAAAGATACAAACTTAATTCAAAACATCGAATTTGCTAACATTGCAAGTGCCTTTGCATCTGGTACTGGGGAATTTGTACAGCTCTTTGAACCGACTGCAAGTATATTCGAAAAAGAAGGAAAAGGGTTTATCGTCGCTTCGTTCGGAAATGAATCTGGAACTGTTCCGTATACAACGTTCATGGCAAAAGAAAGCTTCTTAAAGAAAGATAAAGATGCTGCTGAAAAATTCACACGTGCGCTCTATAAAGCACAACAATGGGTTGATACACATAGTCCAGAAGAGATTGCTGACACCGTTTCTCCATTATTTAAAGACACTTCAAAGGACATTACAGTAAAAGTAATTGAACGTTATAAAAAGCAACATTCTTATGCGACAAATCCGCTATTAGATGCTGAAGAATGGAAACAGCTCCAAACGATTATGAAAGAAGCTGGCGAATTACAAAAAGAAGTTCCACATGAAGCGCTCGTCAATACAAAAATTGCCGAAAGCGTTATTAAGAAATAGAGGCGAAGTGTATGAGTTTTTTACAAATACGTAACGTTTCTCACTGCTTTTTCGCGAAAGAGAATGCCAAACTAATTCTCGAAGATATGAGCTTACAAGTGGAAGAAGGCGAATTTATTTCTATACTCGGTCCAAGTGGTTGCGGCAAAACGACACTCCTCTCCATTATTGCCGGGCTACTTGATCCAATTGAAGGTATCGTCTTTTTAGATGGTGAGCCTATTACAACGAAAACTTCATCTATGGGATATATGCTGCAGCAAGATTACTTGTTCCCTTGGAAAACAATTGAAGAAAATATTATGCTCGGACTTCACACCCGAAAAATTTACAATGAACAGACGAAAGAACATACTTTACAGCTTTTAAAACAAGTCGGTCTACATGATGTAGAAGAGCAATACCCTCGTGAACTGTCCGGCGGTATGCGTCAACGTGCCGCTCTCGTTCGAACGTTAGCGACAGATCCTAAAATTTTATTGCTAGATGAACCATTCTCAGCACTCGATTATCAAACGAAATTGAAACTAGAAGATCTCGTTTTCAACTTACTACGCAAATATAAGAAAACGTCACTACTCGTAACACATGATATTGAAGAAGCAATTGCGATGAGTGATCGTATTTATTTACTACAAGCGAATCCCGGGAAAATTGCAAAAACATTTATCGTCCCAGAAAGCATCCGTTCCTTATCACCGTTAGAATCACGCCACCACCATTGACTTCCCATCCCTCTTCCAAGATATATGGAAGGAGCTGGAGCGACTTGGATAATATAAAGCAACTACATGAACAGTTTCAGAAAAAAGAACGTAAGCGTGCATGGTTAGCACGCTCACTGCAGCTTTTACTGCTCATTCTTTTCTTTTCACTATGGGAAATAGCTAGCAAAAAAGAGTGGATTGATCCTTTACTCTTTAGCTCTCCTTCAAGCATTTGGGATCTCTTCCTTAGTAAATGGATTGACGGTTCGCTTTGGGTTCACATATGGACGACATTACTTGAAACAGGAGTAGGCTTCATTCTTGGAACAGTGCTCGGCGCTATTATCGCTACTTTTCTTTGGTGGATGCCACTTCTCGCTCGCGTGCTCGACCCCTATCTCGTCGTCCTAAACGCCATGCCAAAAGTGGCACTTGGACCTATTATCATTGTAATCTTCGGTCCAAATATTTCTTCGTCGATTGCAATGGGGGTAATCATTTCCATCATCATTACCATTCTCGTTATTTACAGCGCATTTCAAGAAGTCGATTCTAACTATATAAAAGTGATGGACACGTTTGGCGCAAATAAATGGCAATGTTATAAGCAAGTCGTTCTCCCTGCATCCTTCCCAGCAATTATTTCAACGTTAAAAGTGAACGTTGGTTTATCATGGGTCGGTGTTATATTCGGCGAACTTCTCGTCTCTAAACAAGGTCTTGGCTACTTAATTAGCTACGGATTCCAAGTATTTAATTTCACGCTCGTCTTACTGAGCGTACTACTCACCTGCGTCCTCGCAACACTTATGTATGTGTTTGTTGAGGCATTTGAAAAACTTCTAATTGGAAAACGAAAAAGAAGCTGACTTAGGGCGATAAACTATAGTCAGCTTCTTTCTTTACCTTTTATCACACATCTTTGTTTCATTTGTAACGTTTCCATCCGCAACTGTAACTGTATGGAAACAATCCTTCACACGTACTGTAACGACATTTTCTTTTCGATCTATTACATGATAATCATCATACTTTTTATTTAATGCACTACGAATTTGCTCTCCTTCAAAAATCGGAAAACCGTGAGACATTACCCAAATGAGACCAGCAACCGCAAGAATCGTTTTCATACGTTTCATTACCTCCTTGAGAGTAAACTTATAGTCCCTACAATATGCGCATTATAATTGTGTCTAATTTGTGACATTTTTATACTAATTCTCTTTTAAAGCTTCAGTTCCTTCTTCTTTTTGATAAAAAGACAGAATCTTCAATTTTATCAACATAAAAAACGCAAAGAACTAAAATTCTTTACGTTTTCTTGGCTAACATATATAACTCACATTAGTGTCCACTTTGTTGTTCTAACGTTTTCGAAACATCATATAATCCCGTCAACACTTCCGCTCTCATTTTTACAAGCTCAGGGAACTGATAGAAGAACGCAATTTTTTTATACTTTAACTCCGATCCTTCTTTCACCTTTTTTGAATCTTGCAAAATAAATGCTGTAAACGTATCTGCAATATCTTCCGCTACGTTTGTCGTTCCATACTGTGAGACAAACTCCTCATGCTTTTCTTTAAAAAATTCAATTTGAGTTTCTTCACTTTCTTCTACTTTCTTTTCTATCCACTCCTGCTCAATGTCCTTCCAGAAAGAGTTATAAAATTGATTAATATAAGATTTTCCCCTCGCACATCCCTCTTGTAAGAAAAGAGTTTCACAGTTATTTCGGTACGTTGAAATATCTTTATCTTCTTCAAAATCCTTTACATAGTTTTCATCTACTGGTATTTGCTTATGCCCGAGCGTCAACACGTGAGCCGTCTCATGAATTAATGTTTTCATCACTTCATCGATATTTACCGCGGAATCAAGTGTATCTAAGCTTAGGGTCCAATCTTTCGGATTCTCCATACTAGGCATAACGTGAGCAACAACACCGTCATAACCGTCCGTTATTAAATCAAATTCGGTTATATTCCCGCGATATTTAGCTGGAATGAGCGTGCGGTACATATCCCATAAGTCTTCATGATAACCTCTATCTTGACGCTGTTGTAGCACCTCTTCTTTCGCTTCTTTATCTTCAGCGAATACTTTATTTAAACGTTTCCGTTCTATTTTTTCAAAATAAGGATCTACAATTTCATCACCATCAATATAATAAGAAACTAAAAAGAAGTAATTTTCATCCTCTTCTTTTTTCTGTTCTGCTCCTTTCATATCCGCACTTTCATGCTCTTCTATATCATAATCTTCTACTGCTTCAAGTTCAGATAATCCATCTATTTTTTCATATACTTTTTGAAGTTTCTTATCTCCTATTTCCACACATTCTTCTTCTGTTTTACAAATTTCTTTTTCCTTCACACTCTTCATAGAACTATCGCATCCTGCTATTAAACCAATTGCGACGATCAACCCTACTAACTTGCCACACAGTCTCTTCATACAATCCTCCATTATTCCATTCTACAAAAATATCATAATCATTTTTTAACGAATATGCGATAATTAATTATACAAACTGTAAGGAGGTTTCTCATGATTCGAGCAGTCTTATTCGACTTAGATGGAACACTATTAGATCGGCGCCAATCTCTAGAACAATTTATTCATGATCAATATAATCGCTTTGCCTCTCACTTAATGAGCATAAAAAAAGCAGGGTATTGTTCTCGGTTTCTTGAACTCGATAATAATGGCTATACGTGGAAAGATAAAGTATATGCTACTCTCCTTTGCGAATACAACATTACCACTTTAACACCAGAGCAACTGCTGCACGACTATATTACAAACTTTCAACACCATTGTATTCCTTTCAAAAACATGCATGAATTACTTCATCGTTTAACACAACAAAATATTAAAATTGGTATTATTACAAATGGCTTTACTGACTTTCAAATGAATAATCTTCGCGCACTAAACATACATACGTATACAAATACAATTCTCGTTTCAGAAGCGGAAGGAATTAAAAAACCACATCCTGAGATTTTCGAACGGGCTTTAAAAAAGCTAGATGTTAAGGCCATAGAATGTCTTTACGTTGGAGATCATCCAGAAAACGACGTGCTTGGTTCTGAACAAGTAGGGATTCTTGGTGTGTGGAAGAGAGATTCGTTTTGGGGTGACTTTGAACATTCACGCATGGTGAACGATTTGTTGGAGGTGCTTTCGTTTTTAGAGGTAGAAATGAAAACAAAATAATAGTAAATAAATTACATCGGCGATTTTTTACAATATATCGACTTACCGACAAAAGCTGACAAACAAAAAAGAGGCCGTTTTTCAAAAACGCCTCCCCTTCCTTTATTATTCATATACTGTAAACTGCGGTTTACTCGGATGATCTTTAACTTGCGCACCATCTGGAAACTTTGAAACTTTTTGATATAGGGCAATGTCACCGATACAACCTGCTGTTAGTAAAATCCCTAAAAATGAGATGGATTGCACATTCGTAGTTAACCCAATTACAATTGGCAAAATTCCAGTTGGTAAAAAGGGCAGCATTAACACTTTCTTCATTTGCTTTACTGTAATCGCCTGTTTAGAATGAGCATATGCAACACCTAATTTCCAATTAACACCCCATTTCAGTTCACTCCACGGAACACCACCGATATAGCGAAACCCCATTAAATGTATCGCTTCATGAATACAAACAAGAACAATCATTGCGATAATAAAAAGAAACAAGGTTGGTAACGTAATTTCAATTTGAAACTCACCTGAAAGAAGTGAATGTAAAAAACTAACTCCAATCGCCAGAGCAAATGCTATACAACATGAATAGAAATTTAATTTCCCCATCGAAACAGTAACAGTCGTTTCTTTTCTTTTATCCATCTTCCCCCTCCTAAAATGTAAATATATCTTTACAAAATTGTATAATATACCCAAAATAATATAAAGATATATTTACATTTATTCTTACACACAAAAAAAGAAACCGGCCACTTTACTTCGTAAAACAGCCGATTTCTTCTATATGTTTCATCGTGCGCGCCAGTACATCGTCACGCATTATAAAGCTAAATTTTCTATCCGTTTTAATGTTATCAGGAATGTCTGTTAATAAAACAGATCCTTTCGTTTCTTCGTAATGCGTATGTTCTTCTACCGCACTAATTGTTGCAAAATAAATGTTTTTAATGATTATTTTGTCTTTTCCAGATACTTTATATTGTCCTAAGTAAGTTAAATCAGAAACTATGCCGCCGGTTTCTTCATGAACCTCTCGAACTGCCGCTTCTTCCGGTGTTTCCCCTAATTCTACTTTACCACCTGGAAATTCAAGACCGCGACGTAAATGATGCGTTAATAACCATTGATCCCCGTACCGGCATACAACCCAAACATGCTTTGGCTCAGGAGAAAATGGATAACGTTCAAACGATAATTGTACAGTATTGTGGTAATAATCTTTAAATTTGTACATGCCATTACTCCCCTATTGATGGTTACAAGTTTTTCCTACCACAAATTGTAGCATATTCTCGCTTTTCTGCATAATATTATCCAATTACAATCCATTGATTATTCCCATTTGCGCGACTAATTCTTTCGTCTCATGATTACCTAAATCGTAAATCATTTTATATGCTTTTTGTAGTTGTTCATCATATCGGTCATTATTCGAATCGTGATGATACTCAACAAATGGAACGTGAGAACGTACAAATGAACCTAAATCCTCTACATATGCTTGATCAAAGTACTCTCTTAACTCCGTAATTTCCTCATCACTTGCGGAAATCTCAAAATTATACGTATCCGCCGTCTTCACTTGTGAAATTTGACCGTTTCCTATTGATATATAATATGTTTTTTTCGTCTCCATGTAACACCCTTCTTTCATCCTTTTAATTTCTATTGTTTTCATCAATTACAAAATTATGTAAAATAAAGAAAAGGAGGGATTCCATGTTCAAAATATTAATTATCGGTATTATAATCGTCCTAGTCATACTAGTACTCTCCGTCATGACGATTAATAAAGGCTACGCTTATAAACATTCTGTTGATAAGCCAGAAGATAACCCTTATACAAAAAACAGCAAGAAGAATTCATAATACGCTTCATATACCACTTATTTTAGCCCACATCATATTCAGTATTAGTTTATTGACAGGTCAACATAACTTTCTACCACTTTCACAATCTCTATTAGGAGTTTTACTGCTTCTTATTACCATTGAACAAATCAGGAAAAAGGATTCAGGAACTAGATTTATTTGTATTGTTGCAGGTGCTTTCATTTAGATTGTTCCCATCATTACCTACATAAACTAGAAGGAGGGCTTTTATGTTAAAAGGCGTTCGAATTACTTTTGCACTTATCGCCTTATCTATAGCAATCTATGGATTTATTAGCGGTAACAGAGACATTATGCCTTACATGTTCATTTTCTTAGGGGCTATGGCTTTCACTATAGGTTTAGAGGAAATAAAAAAACAGAAACAATCTAGCAGCATACTTGCTTTCATGGCTGGAGCTGGTGCTTTACTGCTTGGCTTCTCAGAAATATTCCGGTAAATAATCTATTTAAAAGGTGGAGATTTGTATGCTAAAAACATTACGAATTGTATCGGCTCTTATCGTCATCGCTCTCGCTTTATCCGGAATGTTTACAAACGCACCTGTTACAATGCCTTATATGCTCATCGCCTTATCTGTTATGACCTTCATCATGAGCGCAGAAGAAAAACAGAAACAAAAGAAAGTACATAGTACACCCTCCTTCTTTTCTGGCGTATTCACTTTAATCGTTGCTATTATAATTTTTGTCTCTCAATAACTATCTTTCTACTAGGAGGTTATAATGCATATAAGAAAATTACAGCTAACCATCGTTTTTATTACTTTAATCTTATGTTTATACAGCACATTTACAATGAACTTTCAAACCTTTTCACCTATCATTTTGTTCCTCTTTAGTATATATGGCATTTTAGTAGGAATTGAGACGATTCAAAAACAACAAAAACAAATTGGAGCTATTAGCATCGGTTTAAGTCTTTTTACGATTGTTTTTGTTATTCCATTTATAATGTTCTTTTAAAGGAGAATTATATGTTTAAAAACATTCGAATTATAATAGCTACTATCGCTCTTATTCTCGCCCTATTTAGCTTCTTCGCAAATATCTCTATGCTTTTACCATACGTTTTTATCCTTTTGAGTATTATGTTTATCCTTTTTGGAATCGATGAAATAAAAGAGCGGCAAAAAGCAAAAGCATTTGTTTATTTTCTCGGTTCTGCCTTTATTTTATATGTTGGGGTGTCTAGTATACTTTCATAAAAAAGAGGCCGCCCAACACATATGTTAGACGGCCTCTTCTTTATATTTGATTCATACTATTGGCAGTTTTTGTCGGTAAGTCGATATCCAGTTTCGAAACATCGATATATTAAAAAAATCGTTGATATATTTCAAGTTGTGTTCGATATATTCGAAAAATCGTCGATATAATTTCATTTATCATCGTGTTACAAAAAAACTGCCCTTTCACAGGCAGTTTTTTCTTTTTATCCAAATACTTTCTCAAGTTCATCTTTATCTTGGCTTAACCAGAAGTTCATTAAGCGTTGTGCTCCTTCTAAGTCGTGAAGCTTCGCTTGGCCACACTGTGTTTCATTTGCAGCTGGAATTTCTGTAATTTGAACCGCATCTTTTAATGTTAATTCTAATAAATCAATGATTTCTCGAACCGTTGGTGTTCCGCTTACTACAAGATAATATCCTGTTTGGCAGCCCATTGGTGAAATATCGATAATATCAAAATGCGGATAACGATCAATATATTTACGTAAATTAAATGCTAATAAATGTTCTAACGTATGAATAACATCTGGTTTCATTGCTTGTTTATTCGGTTGGCAAAAACGAATATCGAATTTATTTACAATACCGTCACTACCTACGTTGTGAACTCCGCAATGTCTTACATAAGGCGCCTTTACAATCGTATGATCTAATTCAAAGCTTTCTACTGATGGCATACAACATCTCTCCCGCTTTTAATTTAATTCCGTTATATCCAATATGATATAACGGAAATCAACATTAGTAAAGTATTATGTACAGTCGTGCTATAATACTTTAAGACTATGCTGAAAAGGAGACCATTATGAAACAGATTTTTATTGGGATTATACGCTTTTATCAAAAATTCATTTCTCCAATGACACCACCAACGTGCCGCTTTTACCCAACTTGCTCTCATTATGGATTAGAAGCATTTCAAAAACATGGTGCTCTGAAAGGGTTTTGGCTTACATGCAAGCGTATATTAAAATGTCACCCTTTCCACCCGGGAGGATTTGATCCTGTCCCAGATAAAAAGGATGACAAAGTAAATTCTTAATTGTCGTAACCATTCACAACTAAATCTAATTTTCCTGTGTCAGGATCTATAACAAGACCGTGAACAGGTACTTCTTCAGGAAGTAATGGATGGTTGCGAAGTATTGATACGCTATGTTCTACACTTTCTTCTACACTAGAGAATCCTTGTAGGAATCTTTCTAAATCGATTCCAGAATAACGAAGTGTATCTAATTTCTCTTCTGTTATACCGCGCTCTTTCATCTTCTCAATTGTACTGCTTGCTTGAATTTTTGCCATACCACAATCGTGGTGACCAACTACACAAACTTCATCAGCACCAAGTTCATATACAGCAACTAAAATACTACGCATAATACTTCCAAACGGATGTGAAATAACAGCGCCTGCTACTTTAATAATTTTCACATCACCGTTACGCATATTCATCGCTTTCGGTAATAATTCAACAAGACGTGTATCCATACAAGAGATAATTACCATCTTTTTGTTTGGAAATTTACCTGTTTCGTACTCTTCGTATTTTTTTTCTTCAACGAATTTTTCATTGTATTGTAAAATCTCTTCTAATGACTTCATAGTAAAGAACCCTCTTTTCTCTCATTTACATTACTTATATAGTGTACCAAAATTTAAAAAACTCAAAAAGGATATTACTTTATAGTGAAAAAAAGATATTTTCAGATAACCGACATAATTCTTTCAAAATATACACACACCTTTGTAACAAGTCCCTCCTATTTAAAACGTATTTTCACTATAAACTGATTGTAGATAATGTAAAAAAGGAGTGAATATTCATTATGTCCGACGTTCTGTTACTGAGTCGTTTTCAATTTGCAATTACTATTTTTTATCACTTTTTATTTGTACCTTTGACAATCGGACTTGTTATTTTAGTAGCATGTATGGAAACTCAATACGCCCGCACATTGAATCCAACATACCGCAAAATGGCAAATTTCTGGGGTAAATTATTTACAATTAACTTCGTAATGGGGATTATAACTGGGATTACGATGGAATTCCAATTTGGAACAAACTGGTCTGAGTACTCCAAATATATGGGAGATATTTTCGGATCACCTCTCGCAATCGAAGCACTCGTTGCCTTCTTCTTAGAATCTACTTTCATGGGAATATGGTTATTCGGTAAAGACAAAATTTCACCAAAGTTCCGTGCCTTCTGTATGTGGATGGTTGCACTTGGAACAAATATTTCCGCCCTTTGGATTATTACAGCAAACGGTTTTATGCAAAATCCTGTTGGCTACGTCGTACGTAACGGCCGCGCTGAATTAAATGATTTCTGGGCACTTGTGACAAATCCATATGCTTGGAACATGTTCTTCCATACTGTAATTGGTTGTTATATCGTTGGTGCTTTCTTCGTTATGGCAATTAGCGCCTATCATTTATTACGTAAAAATGAAGTGGAATTCTTCAAAAAATCATTTAAATTTGGTTTAATGTTAGGTTTATTCGCTGCAACTGTTACACCGTTTATGGGTCATCAGTCTGGTGTATCAGCAGCTAAATATCAACCAGCTAAAGGAGCTGCGATGGAAGCAGTTTGGGAAACTGGAAAAGGACAAGGCTTTTCGATTGTTCAAATTCCTGATGTAACAAACGAAAAGAACTTTGAATTCCTTACTATTCCGAAACTAGGGAGTTTCTTCTATACAAACTCATTTAATGGCGAAATTGTTGGTTTAAAAGATATCCCGAAAGATGAACGTCCAAATGTTAACCTCGTGTACTATAGCTTCCGCTTAATGGTTGCACTTGGTATGTTCTTTATGGCATTAACTTGGTACGGTTTCTACTTAAACCGAAAAGGAAAACTAGAAAACTCAAAACGTTATTTAAAAATTACAATATGGTCTGTCTTACTACCATATATCGCAATTAACGCTGGTTGGATTGTTGCCGAAGTAGGTCGTCAACCATGGACAGTTTATAAACTAATGCGTACAGCAGAATCTGTATCACCTATATCTGTTCCACAAATTTGGTTCTCATTAATTAGTTTAATCTTGTTCTACACATTACTTTTAATCGCAGACGTATACTTAATGCTAAAGTTCGCGAAAAAAGGACCAGCAGCATTAGAAGAACCTGCTACTGAGGGAGGTGCAGCTCATGTCTCATGATATGCTTGCAATTATCTGGTTTGGTTTATGGGGCGTGATTTGGACAGTTTACTTCATTCTTGATGGATATGCACTTGGTAACGGAATGATTTTTCCTTTCGTTGCGAAAGACCGACAAGAACGAAATCAATTACAAGAAGCAATCGGCCCATTCTGGGGTGGTAATGAAGTATGGTTAATTACAGCTGGTGGCGCAACATTTGCTGCCTTCCCAGTCACATATGCAAATATGTTTAGTTACCTATATACACCACTATTTTTAGTATTACTCGCACTGTTTGCTCGTGCTGCCGGACTTGAATTTATGCATAAAGACGATTCACCAATTTGGCAAAAAACTTGTAAATGGGCATTTACAATTGGTAGTTTCCTAATCGCCTTCTTATTCGGTGTTACGTTCGCTAACCTTTATTACGGACTACAAATCGGAAAAAATGGCTATGAAGGAAATTTACTAAGCTTACTAAATCATTATGGTATTTTAGGTGGTCTGTTCTTCACTGCTATATTCGTCGTATCTGGCGCCCTTTGGGTTATGATTAAAACAACTGGTGAAGTATCTGATCGTGCTTATAAAATCGCAAGACCATTTTCAATGGCAGCTGCTATCATTTTAGCTATTTTCTATGTAGCAACTGCAAATCGTACAAATTTATTCCAAAACTTCACAGAATATCCGGTACTATTCATTCTTCCGGTACTTGCCATGTTAATGAGTGTACTCGCACTTATTATGGTGTACAAACATAAAATAGGTCTCGCATTCACATTCGTTTGCTTAACAATCGCAATGTTTATGACAACTGGATTTGCAGGTATGTTCCCAAGAATGTTACCATCTCGTATTAATGATGCTTATAGTACAACGCTATATAACGCAGCTGGTAGTCAATTAAACTTAAAAATTATGTTCTTCGTTGCAATGGTTATGGTACCAATTGTTATTGGATATCAACTTTGGAGCTACAGTATCTTTAAAAATAAAATTCATAAAGACTCTGCTAAAGGGTATCACTAAAATAAAAAAAGACACTTCGTTTGAAGTGTCTTTTTTGTACGTATGATTTTTGATAAGATGTTATATTTCCAATCTAACAACTATAATACAGAAGAATCATGAACAGCTCACAGCTAGATTGTAGCACAGGGCACGTTCATCATTTTATGCAATTTTACATATTTATCTATAAAGTAAACTGTATTCCTTGATCGTTCGCATCGCTATCCCTTACATCTGCTGTACTAATACCACTAAATGTTTGTACTTTTTTTCCTGTATTCGATGATCCTGATCCATTATAAGCTTTCGTTTTTTCAATCGGCTGCACGTTATATTTATCTCCTAAATTAATCGTTCCGTTACAGTTTTCAATAATAACGCCTTCCACAACTGACGGCATTTTATCACCTACTTTCATTTCCTTACTTTTATTTTATGAGAACCGCCTAAAAAAATAGCATGTTTCCATAAGAAAAAGCACTCAAACTGAGTGCTTTTTCTTATTTACCTTTTTTCTTTTTCTCACAAGCAATTCCATCGCCATCACGATCTAAATGCTTACCATAATATGGACTATCTCTTGTAATGTCATAATATCCAGCATCGTTTGCTTCTTTACAATTAGCAAAACGTTTCGGATCCGGTTTCACTTCAGGTTTTACTTCTGGCTTCACTTCTGGTTGTGGTTGTTTTGCTCCTGGTCTTTCTTCAAATGGTAACGTTGCATTATATAAGAACTGAACGTATTGCTCACGACTTACATGCATTTTAGGTGCGAATTTACCATCACCAGTTCCAGCCGTAATATAATTTGATTTAATTGCAGTAATCGCAGGATTCGCCCATCCATTTCTATCTACATCCGGGAAATTATGATCGCCTCTTATTTGCAATTGGAATCCCCTTGTCAAAATTTGTGCCATTTCTTCACGAGTTAACGAATCTTTCGGTCTAAATTTTCCTGTGTTATCTCCAACGAATACACCCATCTCTGTTAAAGCAAGAATCTCTTTTTTAAACATAGTTGAACGATCCGTAACATCTTTATACGGATTGTTATACTGTTCTTTTACTGTCGGTTTTAAATGACGGAACATAAGAGCTGCAACTTGCTCACGTGTTACATCATCACCAAATCCAAAAATCCCATTTCCGTATCCAGCAACAACGTTTTTATTTGCTAAATCCATAATCGCTTTATAAGACCAATGATTGTTTGGAACATCTTTAAAATCTGCACTTGCCTGCGCTGTTCCAATTGAAGTAAATGCTGTAGTTGCAACAATTGCACCTGTTAAAATTAATTTTTTAAATCCCATACTTAAGTCTCCTTTTCTTTCCTATAATAACCATTTAACAATATAACAAATTATTTAAATATATTTTGTCACATTATGTCGAACACAAAAAAGAATCCAAAAGGATTCTTTTTTGCTAAGCATGAATGGCAGTTTTGGAGACAGTTGACTTCTTCAAAAATTTATTAGGGGTAATATTTTGAAAAAGAAAGCCTTTCATATGTAGGTTAACACCACTGGAATATATAGTAAATTGATAATATTTATACGGAAGATTGCTAATGTTTAGTATAGATACTTTCCACTATATCAACAGTGAAAAGTATCTACATGAAACAATAAAAAGGTGCCTTCAAAGAGGGCACCTTTCATAAACAGACGCTATAAAACAGAATTATTTATTGTTATACGATTGTTAGATACAAAAAGTAGAGGGAAATGTTTGTAAGAAATTCTGCTTTATATAGTCTGCCTACCACTTATATTTTAATCCTCTTCACTTGAAAATAAATATAATATGCATAATTACATGAAAAAAAGAAAAGACACTCCATAGAGTGCCTTTTCAACCATTTTACTTTTAATATATCGCTTTCCATACATTGTAACATATGTATCTATATATTTTATTGAGAAAATTCTAAATCATTTTTTCTTTCATTTTCAATTATAAAATCATGTAATATAAAGGGTATGTCAAATTATTATACAAATTGAGGTGTACTATATTTATGTATTTTGGAATTATTCCTCTTATATTGTTTATTATTTTTCTTATCTCTTACTTAAAGGATCCGCGAAAAATAATAAACGGCTTTTTATTTAATGTTTTTTTCTGTTTTTTCCTTCTTTTTTGTGTGATTATATCTGTAAATTCAAGTATTGATGTCCTACGCTATAGTATAATTTTACCTATTTTAGCACTTATTCTTATGATTCCTTTCGGTGTTGTTGCTTTAATGTTTGGGCTATTTCTGAATGCGAGAATTTTAATGAAACGCGAAGGACGACGGTTCACTAACTGTTTAACACTCATTGCTGCTTTAGGTATTTTATTCTGTATATTATTCTTTTTCATAAGTCCAGCAAGTTTCTTCTCACCGCATTTGCAACCTATTTTTGGTGGAATTTCTCTTATAACCTTATATTTCTTTATACACTTATCTAACTTCTTAAGCGCTTATTTTCTATATCAATTCAACAGACCAAGGCGTAATCAAGATTTCATCATCGTTCTTGGTAGCGGCTTAATTAATGATAAAGTACCGCCTTTACTTGCAAGTCGTATTCATAAAGCAATCGACTTTTACTGGAAACAAGCCGCTGTGAATACACCACCAACAATCATTTTCTCTGGTGGACAAGGTCCAGATGAAGGTCTTCCAGAAGCGGAAGCGATGCAAAAGTACGCTGTTGAAAAAGGAATCCCGCTTGAACATACAGTGCAAGAAAATCGCTCTGTAAACACATATCAAAATATGTCGTTCTCTAAAGAAATTATGGAGTCTTTAAAACCTGAAGGTAAGTATAGAAGTATTTTTACAACGAATAATTTCCATCTTTTCCGCGCTGGTATATATGCAAGACAAGCGGGGCTTAATAGCCAAGGAATCGGATCAAAAACTGCATTTTATTACTGGCCTAATGCAATGATTCGTGAGTATGTCGCAATCGTTGTGATGGGACGTAAACGTCATATGAAAGTTTGCGGAGCTATTTTAGGATTTTCTTTATTCCTATCCGTGCTTAGTTTTATCATTTCTTAATAGTCTCCCATCCTTTGAAAGGATGGGATTTCTTATACTCACTTCAAAAATATTTTAAAGTGAGTATGGTCATAATATCCCCTGCATACATCCATTAAAGGAGAAATTTTTCAAATTAAATGTTAAAATGGAAGTTAGGTGTGAATGACGTAACAAATAAGAAACTAGTTTGAAACGAGGAAATTACATGGAGAAAATTATCAAAAACAAGCCCAATAAGCTAAAAATTGCTTCAAAAGCTTTGATGATTATTATTGGGGCATTTATCACAGCGTACGGATTAGAAGCAGTATTAATTCCAAATAACGTATCAGACGGTGGTGTGACTGGTTTAAGTATCGTTAGTTCAAGATTATTTGGATTGCCATTAGGAGCTCTAATCGCAGTTATTAACATTCCTTTCGTTTGGTTAGGATATAAGCAAATCGGTAAAAGCTTTGCTATTTATTCCATTATCGGGATTGCTTCATTAGCAGTAGGTACTGTTGTTATGCACGGAATACCAGCTATTATTGAAGGCGATACACTACTTGTTACAGTTGTTGGTGGTATTATTATCGGTTTCGGTATGGGACTAGCATTACGTAACGGCGGCGCATTAGATGGAATCGATATGCTAGCTGTATTGCTTTCTCGTAAGTTACCTTTTGGAACAAGTGACCTTATTTTATTCTTAAACATGTTCGTATTTATTTTCGTATCAACAGTATTCGGTCTTCAAGGAGCTATCCTTTCGGCAATTGCTTACTTTATTGCTTCGAAAGTGATTCATATCGTTGAAGTTGGTTTAAGTGGTTCGAAAGCATTTAAAATCATTACGAAAGAGCCTGAATTAATGGTAGAAACAATTCGTGATCGTTTAGGCCGAAGTGCAACATATAACGAAGTATACGGTGGTTATTCAAGAGAGAAATTCAAAGAAATTTCTTGTGTAATTAACCGTTTAGAAGAAAGTAAAATGAAAGAACTTATTAATGAAATCGATCCACACGCCTTTATTACAGTTTATGACGTAGCAGAAGTAAAAGGCGGTAACTTTAAGAAACGTGATATTCATTAATCATCATGAATAAAGAGGGTGTGCCAACAATTTGGCACACCCTCTTCTTATTATGAAGTTGCGGTCGTTGTCGGTAAGTCGATATATTTCAATAATCGCTGATATAATTTTACTCTCCCCATCTTCTTCCTCTCTTAATCCATGCTACATATTTTTGAAAGGCAGGCACTTCATGTTGAAAGCGCAGCGGAACATATAGAAAAAGAGTACATGTACATAGTATCCATAGAATACCTACTACAAAGTGAAATTTCATCGTTGTGCTAATAAACAAACTGAGGAATAAAACGAGGAACATAATCAAACTAAACCTTTTATATATAGTCATACTAATTTCCTCCTTATAACTTAATTGTACCAGCTACAAGGAATTAATTTCCATAATAAAAAGACCGAAAAGCAACTTCTCCTTTTCGGCCTCTATACCTATCTTCTCTTCGTAATTTTTCCTGAACCACCGACCCTCGTTTTCGGAGGGGATGTATTCCTTGGCGGCGTTTTAATAGATGATTTCGGCTTCACATCTGATCCGCTCGAGCCACCTGGTGTTTTTGTAATTTTTCCTTTGCTTCCAGTAGAAGGCGGAGGCGTACTACTTCCTTTTTTCGTAATACTTCCTGTATCTCCTACGGAAGGTTTCGAATCTACATTATCGCCTCGCTTAATGATAGATCCTTTCCCTTCCTTCGTAATTGGAGGCGGGGTTTTCTTTTCTTCTTTCGTAGGCGGTCTCTCTGGAATAACCGGTTTATGATTTTGTCTGTCATTATATCCGCGATAATCACCGTATGATGATTTTCGTGAACCGAATATATCGTTTAAAATACTTCCCATAATATATCCTTGCAGGAAGGATGGTTGGTAATTTTGACGGACAAATTCTTTATTACTTATTTCAATTAACGTATCAGAAGGTTTCTCTTTATCCTTTTGCAAGTTATAAATCTTATCAGAATAAACGAGGAACATTTGATTTTCGTCTTCTTTAGATGCTTGCTTCGGTTCTCTTTCATTAATGAGTTCCTTTGCGACTTCAGGAACTGACCGATTGGCGGCCCTATACACGTAAGATTCTTGTTTACCTTCTTTTGCGACAGATTCTAGTGGATAACGGTCTTGAATCGACTTTGTCTGTCCGCCTTGACAACCTGATAAGGCATATCCAGCAACAACAAGTAATAGAACGATAGCAAGTATAGGGATTACGAACGATTTAATCATGGTAAACAATCGGTTTGACATGATTACGCCCCCTTACGTTGCTCTTATAATTTGTACATCAGCAGGAATAATTGCTTCTCCCTCATACATCATTGTGCGACCATTTTGCCATTCAATACGTAATAATTTTCGGTTATCTGATTGGAATTCCCATACGTACTGTTCCTCTGAAGCAGAGAATGGTGTTTTCCCCATCACAACAACACGTCCGTTATATTGCTCTTCCATATGGTACTCTGTATCATCCATTTCAATTGTCGTCGGAACTTCATCAATTGAATCTAAACGACCATCGATTGGTGTATATAATTTGTAATACGTATTTTCACGATCTTCAATTTTTAAATAACGAATATCTTTCCCGTCTTGCAGTGTTAAAACAATTTCTTTACGAGAATGCATACTCGTTTTCCCAGTTAATTCGTACATGACTAATGAAACTTCAATCATATCGCCAGGAGCTAACGTTAACAAACTCTTCTCCGGTTTCGGCGGTTCTGGGCTCTTCATTATATTTTTAATTCGTTTAAATAAACTCATGATTTACCCCTCCTTCTCTCTTTATAAACAAGCACCTAAAATAAGTGCACCAACGATATGTAATGATCCGGCCAACATCGCATGCGCAACACTGCCTTCTTTCGTACCTTCTTCTAAATCTAAACCGGACATTTTCTTTAACACAAATTCGATAAACATTTCTACCACTAATAAAATAACGAAAGAAACTGCTGATGCAAGTAGCGCTTGCCATAAGTCATTTGCTTTCGTTATGGATTGAGATAAAATGTACCCTTGCGCGAATAATTTCATAACGAAACGCGTTGTTACAGCTGTATTCCCATTCTTTATTTCTTTTAAATCATTGTATTTAGTAAAAATTGAATCAACCCACATAATTGCAAATAAAAGTACTGCACTTGCTCCAGTCCATACAAGCATGGCTAACACATTTGTCCATGTCATTGCAAAACCTCCTCTAAAATGTAATAGAAAACCGACATGAATTCTCTTCAGACATGTCGGTTTCTTTGTCTATTCTATATTATTTCTCATACTGCTTCATAATACGAGCTAATTCATCGTCAACAGCAGAATTTTTGTTTAAGCTTGCGAATTCATCATCTAATGACTTTTCTTTTTTATACACTTCACCACTTGCTTCTGCTTCAGCTTCTAATTGAAGAGCTTTCTCTTCCATACGACTTAAACCAGCTTTTGCTGAATTTGAATCAAATCCAGACATCGCCTGATTAATATTCTTTTGTGCTTTCGCCGCATTTACACGTGCTACAAGTGTTTCACGTTTATTTTTCAGCTCTGTTAATTGCTTACGCATTTCTTCTAGCTTCAGGCGAAGATTATCGGCAGCAGCTTTGTTTTGCTCATAGCTTGCTTTATACTCATTCATCTTTTGCTCTGCGTTTTGTTTTTCTTCAAGAGCACGACGTGCAAGATCAAGATTGCTTGCTTGAACAGCCATATGAGCTTGCTCTTCACGTTTTTTCACAAGTGCTTCTTGCTCTTCAAATAATATTTTGAATTTCTTCTCAAGTGCAATTTGAGCTGCTACACTTTTCTCAGCTTCTTGTACATCCGCTTGCATATCGCGTAAATATTGATCCGTCATCTTAACTGGATCTTCCGCTTTTTCAATTAATGAATATACATTCGACATTGTTAAATCTCGTAATCGTTTAAATACAGACATTCTAATTCCTCCTATGACTTACCTCATATTTCAAATTCACTACTTGGAAAACTGAAAAATCTCCCTTAACAGTAAAGAATATTCATTTTTACAGCCTACGTGTTTATTATAACAAAACTAATATGTCCTTACATGTTATTTCCAAAATACAGCCAATATAATATGACATTCTATATAAAACATTGTATTCCTAATATATTCTCATTAACCCTCTTCAGAATTGACTTATTTTTATGCACTTTCACTAAATTACATTATTGTAATGTTACTGTAAGCTAACTCGATAGTTACGTTGCAATATTTCTTATACACTAATACCAGAAGCAACGAACAAGCTTCTCATCATTTCAGAACTAATACAAAAACTGTATTTACAATAAAACATATAAAAAGGAGAAATCATCATGAAAAAATTAGTAGGCATCGGATTAGCAGCAGCAATTTCATTCGGAGCATTATCAGGTTGTTCTTTATTAGGAGAGAAAGCAAACGGTTTTGTACTGTACGGATCAGAAGAACAAGTTCAACAAATTACAGATAAAAACAAAAAAGAAGTGAAAGAAAAAGACTTCTATAAAATGAAAATGACTACATTAGAGGGTAAAAAAGTTCTTGTTATGGATAAGAAAACTGGTGAAGAACTGGTGAAGAAAGAGTTACTTAGCAAAGTTGATGAAAAAGACGACACGAAACCACTTAATAAATTACCAGCTGTAACAGCAGAACAAGGTGTATTATTTGCTAAAGAAAAAGTAGAAAATGCTACACTTGATGGGGCAAAATTAAAATACGAAGGCAATACAATTATCGGAAGTGGACGTGCATATGCCGACATGTTCGCGATTGTTGATGATGCAACTTACGTAAATGTAAAAGGCGATGAAAAATCTGTTGGGGTATTAAAATTCGATAAAGACCCTAGTAAAGAATTCCCTGGCTACAACGGTGTAGAAGCTTCTCAACTTGTAAAAATTAAAAAGTAAAACAAAAAAGCTTTGCGAAATTCGCAAAGCTTTTTTCTATTTATGAGCAACTTGCTCCATATCCGGACTACAAGTTTGCGACTGACATGATTTATTTAAAGAACATGCTGCGCATTTTCCCTTTTTACTTCTCTTTACAAAATTAACTAACGTGTATGCTGCATAACCAAAAATGATAGCTCCGATTATAATATTGACCATCACTCTAATACATCTCCTTCTAGAATCCGAGTAAGGATCCAACTTGGTATATAATGAACGTTAATACATAAGCAACAACGAGTGGATAAACGACAGAGAAAATTGTCCACTTCGTTGATCCTGTTTCACGTTTAATAACAGCTACTGTCGCTAAACACGGAACATATAATAAAATAAAGAACATAAATGCATATCCTGATAACGCAGTATAATGTGCTCCCATTACATTTCCAAGCACATCTTCTTTCACCGCATAAATAATTGCCATTGTAGAAACGACAACTTCTTTCGCTAAAAATCCTGTTAAAAGAGATGCTGCAGCTTGCCACGTTCCAAAGCCGAGCGGTGCAAATAGTGGTGCAATAAATCCACCAATCATCGCTAAGTAACTATCTCCCATATCAACACCAAATCCTGATGGACCTGCATAGTTTAATAACCAAATGACAACAGAACCACCGAAGATGAATGTACCTGCTTTACGAACAAATCCTTTCCCTTTCTCCCACGTGCTTAGCCATAACGTTTTCGCTTGTGGCACGCGGTAAGGAGGTAGTTCAATGACGAAAATAGACTTTTCCGCTTTTAAAATGGTAAGAGACATAATTTTTGTAACTAATAATGCAAGAACAATACCTGCAACATATAAAGAAAACACAACAGTTGCCTGACTATGAGGGAAGAATACTCCCGCAAATAATGCGTATACAGGTAAACGTGCCGAACAAGACATAAATGGTGTTACAAGAACTGTAAGTAAACGTTCTTTTTCTTGTTCAATCGTTCTCGCTGCCATAATACCTGGAACATTACATCCAAAACCGATAATCATCGGAATGAATGCTTTTCCATTTAAACCGAAGAACTCCATAATTCTATCCATAACAACTGCAATTCGCGCCATATATCCTGAGTCTTCTAATAATGAAATGAAAAAGAATAGTGCAAAGATTTGTGGAACGAATACTAATACCGCACCAACACCGGCAATAATACCTTCTGTAACAAGTGCTTGAATAAAATCAGAAGCTCCAACACTTGTGAGCCCAGCCGTTACCCAATCCGTAAGCTGTCCACCAAAAAATTCATCTAACATATCGGATAAAGGTGTACCAATCCACGTAAACGTAACCTGAAAAATAAAAAACATAACTGCTAAAAAGATTGGAAGTCCTAAAATTTTATGTGTAATTAATCTATCAATTTTTTCCGAAAAAGGAATTTTTCCTTCTTTCTCATGCTTCATAACATTTGTTTTTAACTTTTCAATATACGCTTCACGAGTTTTGTAAATGTGCTCTTCCAACGTACAATCAAGTTTTCCTTCTAAGCGAGATCGAATGGCTACAAGTTCCTTATAAATTGGTAATGCTTTCATTTCTTTTTCTACTACTTCGTTATTGCTTAAAAATTGAAGGGCTAACCATCTTGGATGCTTATAATTCGCTGTCTCTAAAAGAGCTATTACCTCTCCAATTCCTTCATCCATCTGTACACCATATGAAATAATGAATGGCTTTTTCTCGTTTTTGTCATTTTCTTTAAGAGTAGCAAGTAGTTCTTCACAGCCTTTTCCACTTCTTGCAACGACCGGAACGACTGTTACACCTAATAGCTCTGATAATCGTTTTACATCAATTACAATGCCTCGTTGCTTTGCCACATCGACCATATTTAATCCGATTGAAACCGGCTTTCCAAACTCAAGTAATTGCAACGTTAAATGCATATTTCTCTCGAATTGCGAAGAATCCACTATATTTAACATATGATGAAATTCGTCTGTTAGTAGAAAATTTGTAACGACACCTTCATCACGTGAAACTGGATTCAAATCATAAACACCTGGTAAATCAATTAATGTTCCTTGCTTATCTTTTAATTTACCAACCTTCTTTTCTACTGTTACACCGCTCCAGTTTCCTACGTATTCATAAGAACCAGTAAGTGCATTAAATAATGATGTCTTCCCTGTATTCGGATTCCCTAGCAAAGCTACCTTATTCACGCTAATTCCACCTTTATCATTTTCGCGTCACAATGACGAATACTAATTAACTGTCCACGACACTCCAATGTACAAGGACCTTTGAACATCGCTTTCTGCTTCATGCGAAGTTCGCTTCCTTCAGAAAGACCGAAAGCAGCCAATCTTCTCTTCAGTAAATGATCTAAAGACTGAACGCTTTTTACTAACACTTTCTCACCGATTTTAATATCTACTAAGCTCATAACCTTCCCCCTCAGAAGAGAATGATAATTATTTTCAAAAAAATTATAGCACACTCTATTTCTCTTGTACTATACCCTTTTGCTTCATATTTATTAACATTTCACTACAATTCTATTTCAATCATTGTCATACTGTATTCGTTTGCCATTCTCATCCATTTCGCTTACAATAAACAATAGCAAATAAAGAATCTCGTTATCACTGGGGGAGCCATGCCGCTGAGAGGGAACACTTCGTTCCGACCCTTCGAACCTGTTAGTTAATGCTAACGCAGGGATTGTGCAAACGTCCGAAATACATACCTCTTTTTTATTTACGTATTTCGTATCCTCCTATGATATCTATTCTTTTTTGCACAACTTGGATTTAGGGGGAGACAACATGCGTAACACCAATTTACAAGCGATGATCGAATCTGCAATTCTTGCAGCCTTCGCCTTGGTCATCGACATTTTACCATTATCAATCAAACTTCCAACAGGCGGTTCCATTTCATTCGCTATGATTCCTATTTTTATTATTGCATACCGCTGGGGCTTTAAATCAGCTTTCTTAGGTGGTTTAGTTTGGGGACTATTACAAATTGTCGTAGGAGATGCTTACATTTTAACACCTATTCAAGCTTTCATTGAGTACTTCATTGCCTTTGCTTTTATCGGATTTGCTGGCTTATTCTATCGTCCAATTCAAAAAGCACTTTTAACGTCTAATGAAAATAACTTAGAACAATCAAGTTTAGGTAGCCGTAAAGAAAAACCTTCATCAAAACAAAACGAAGGTAAGAAAGTCCTTGCTTATATTATTCTTGCTACATTTATCGGTAGCTTTGCTCGCTATTTCTGCCACTTTATTGCTGGTATTATTTTCTGGGGACAATATGCACCGAAAGGTCAATCAGCAGTTCTATACTCATTAATCGTAAACGGCAGTACAATGCTCGGTTCTTTTATTTTATGTACCGTTTTACTTATATTTTTATTTCTTACTTCACCTCGCTTATTCAAGAGCATCAATGCTTATCAAATAAATTCAAACAAAAAGAGCGCTTAATAAGCGCTCTTTTTGTTATATCGTAATATCAATTAAAAATACAATAAATGCACAAAAGAAAATAAATACCATTATACTTAGCCACTTGCTATGCACGGTTCATCGACTCCTTACATAACCTCATTTTCTACCCAGATTATATCGTTTAAAAATAAAGATTAGGTAAAGATAATATGAAAATAAATTAAAAAAAGCGTAGCATGCATCATCTACGCTTTTTTAGGTAAATAAAAGTAAAATAATACACCATCTTCTGTATTTTCTGCCCCATATTCAGCATCGTGCAGTTCTAAAATATTTTTAGAAATAGCTAGACCAAGCCCAGTTCCACCTTGTGAACGGTGGCGAGCTGCATCCACGCGATAAAAACGGTCCCAAATTTTATCTAATTGCTCTTCTTCAATGTGAGTACCTTTATTTTCAATACACACTTTTATACGATCTTTCTCATCTATTGTAGAAATAATAATATCCTCTTTATTCGGTGTATAACGTATGGCATTCGTAATGAAGTTCACGATTACTTGTTCAATCCGACTTTGATTTGCGACTACTTCAAATGAACATATATTCTTATGCACATGAAGTTCTTTTTTCTCTATGTCCACAGAAAGGTGTTCACATATATCTTCAATTACTGTATCGATATAAAATACATCCTTTTTCATTTTATATGTACCTGACTCAAATTTAGCTAACTCCAGCATATCCAAAATTAAAGTATCCATTTTATCTACTTCTCGTTCCATTGCCTGAAAATAGTATTCTTTTTTATGCTCAGCTACTCCATCTTTTAAAATAGAAATACAGCTTTTCATAATACTCAGCGGTGTTTTTAATTCATGCGAAACACCAGAAATAAATTCTTTCCGCGTATTTTCTAACTTTCTTTCCTTTTCAATATCTTGTTCTAGCTGTCCAATATGCGAATGGAGCTTATTAGATAATACATTAATATTTTTCGATAAATCACCAATTTCATCTTTTGAAGTAATCGGTATTTGTTCTGTGAAATCTAAGTGTGCTATTTTCTTCGTCGTATCATTTATTTTTAATAACGGCTTTGCAATTTGTTTTGAATAATAGAACGAAGCTAGAAAAATAAGAACGACTACAAATGCAATGATGTAAATGTAGTAATCTTGCACCATTTGTACAGCTTCATCTACAGGCTGTAAAGAAGCCATCGCATAAATATATGTGACTGATCCGTCTCTTTCTGTTATTGGTTTCATTAATAATTTATATTTTATATCATTTTTTTCATAGTCCATTGTTTTTATTGAATATTCTATTTGATTACTTTCATTTAGTAATACATCCCTTTGAAACTCTTTTATGCTATCTAAGAATAGACTATTTTTATAAATTGGATTTACAAGACCTTTTACATCAGGAAACTGTACTTTCGTAACACGTCCTCTTATGTAAGTATCTAATTCCTGAGCAGATTCTTCCTGAACAGCTGGTTTCTTTTCTTTAACAAGTTGTTCTTGATCCGCTCTCTTTTTCTCCTCATCTAATTTCATTTTCTCCTGAAACGCTTTTTCTAACGGTTTATTAGATCCATTTAAATTTTGCTTACCTAACGCGAAAGAGAATGGAATAAAACTATCACCTTTTTTCACGCCAGAAAAATAAATTTCTTGTCCTAAAAACGGATCTGATAATTTATTATCAATCTCCTCTATATTGACGAGATTGTATAAAGGAATTTTGAATATTTGTTGTCCAAAGCTCTTTTGTTGCCTACGATCTATCGTTACTTCAAAATAAAAATCATCCGCATGTTTTAAATTCCCATTCTGATCTAACGTTGTAATCCACGTATTATTTTCTCTTAAAAAGTCTTGCTCCAGCTTCTGAATTCCTTCTGCACTTCCTGCATAATTCAAATAATTCTTCTCAAAGGAATTTAAATTCACTTTAATATCTTCTACTTTTCGATTCGCATAATATTGTTTAAAAAATATCGTTTGTCCAATAAATATCGTCGCTAAAATTAACATACATAATGCTGTTGTGAGGGCAAATAATTTTAGTACAATCCCCTTTCTCATACATTCCCCTCAAATTTATAACCTGTTCGTACTACAGTTGTAATGCACTTTGCTTTCTCTCCTAATTTATTTCTTAAATTACGAATATGACTATTAACCGTTCGATCGTCACCAGCAAATTCATATCCCCAAATTCTTGAAATGAGTTGCTCTCGCGTTAAAACAATCCCTTGATTTTTCATGAAATACGCTAATATTTCAAATTCAGTATGTGTTAAATTAATGTCTGTCCTATCTACCGTAACAGTGCGCGATGGGAAGTGGACGTGAATACCGTGGATGGATAATGTATCATCTTCATTCTCTAGAAGTTGCTTCGTTACTTTTCTACTTTCTAACAGCCTTTTCGCTCTTGCTAATAAAATTGGTGGGCTATACGGCTTCGTCACATAGTCATCCGCCCCAAGTTCAAATCCAAGTAACGTATCATCTTCATCTACACGTGCCGTCAGCATAATAATAGGAACCTCAGATGTTTTACGAATTCTTCGGCAAACAGACCATCCATCAAGTTCCGGCAACATAATATCTAAAATAACTAAATCAACCTCTTCTTCCTCAAATACAACTAAAGCTTCTTTCCCATCTCTTGCTTCAAACACTACATATTGCTCGCTCAAAAAATAATCTTTTAATATTTCACGCAAAATATCTTCATCTTCCACAATTAAAATGTTTTTTGACATAACTTATGTATCCCCCTTCCGCTTTCAGAAACTATCACTTCATTTTGAATAACTAGCCGTTAACTTCGCCTCGATAATATATCTATCTGGTGCATCCCCTATATAATCAAATGGATAGCAAGTCGTTAGTGTTAATATCGGTTCTTCTTTTTTTATAATAACAGTACGATCATCCGCATGGGTAATCCATATCTTTTGAATTTCGTATGTGTAAGTTTTATTATCATACTCTAAAACAAGAGTGTCTTTTTCTTTTAACTCTCCTAAATCTGTAAAGACAGTATCCCGGTGTCCACTCAGTACAGTATGTCCCCCTCCAGATGGTGTTGTCGTTACATCACTAACGAACATTCCAACTCCTTTCTTCAACGTTGCATCATCCGCTCCCCAGTATATAGAAAACTTCTTCTTTATTTTCGGTATATTTAACAGTGCAACCTTTTCTCCTTCTTTATGTTCTGTTTGAGAAGAAGGTACTTGGGAAGTTACAGGTGTTTCGTAAGAAAGTTGATTATGTTGTACATTTTTAAGCCTCTTTAATTCTTCTTTCGTTAATTGTTGAGCAGAGCTTTTTCCTTTATACCATTCCATAGCGTAATATGATCCCGTGAATAGCCCTATGGCCATCAATATGATACCTATATAATTGAGTAACTTCATGTTCATCCCTCCATGCCAAAAATGGTAGGAATAACCTACCATTTTTAATATATGAAATTATTCCATTCTTTATAGGACAATATTTTATTTACGCCTTAACTTTATTGCGACGATTCAAACCAAATAATGTCCCTATCCCTACAAGACATGCGCTTAGTGCCATCATTGCTACATTATTAGATGCTGTGTTTGGTAATTTTTCACCTTGTACAGCTGGCTTCGCTACTTCTTTTTTTACCGCACCATTTTTTTGTTGTACTTGTGCTGCTTCTTTTTTTGCCATATCATTTTTCAACTGTTCTTGTGCTATTCTCTTTTTCTCTTCTTCACTTTTTTGCTGTTCCTTAATCAATGCTTCTTTTTTCGCCTTATCGTTTTTCAACTGCTCTTGCGCTATTCGCTTTTTCTCTTCTTCACTTTTTTGCTGTTCTTTAATCAATGCTTCTTTTTTCGCTTTATCTTGCTGCAGTTGTGCCTGTTCTTCCTTTGTTACTGTTCCAGTATCCGCACTCGCTACTGAAGAATATCCTACTGTTAAAAGTGCCATTGCACAAATTGGTAATAGTCTCTTTTTCATCTTCATTCTCTCCTTATATTTTATTCACATCAACTCGCATCGGATGTATCACTAGAATAAACAAGAGATATAAATATAAGATGCAGATGAAATATATTTCATTTAAAGATTTCATTGTAGAAAAATAAAAAAACATCGCAATATATGCGATGTTTTTTCGGGTGTGTGTCTCAATATTTACATGTTACTTTCGCGTGATGTAGAAGTAGAACAGGCCGGAGCGATAACTAATTGTCTCGGCTCAGTTTTCTTTAAGTGATTTTTGACGTTACACTTACGACGTTGAACAACCCACGCTTTAATAGGGTTTGTCAAAATAATCTTTTGCTCTTCGTTAGGGGCCTCTTCTTCAAACCTACAACTTTCGCTCCATTTATTCCATTTCATTGTAAATTTAGAAGAAAAATGATCGTCTTCTCGATCAAACAAGTGCAAAAAATCCATTTCGCCAGCTAGCATTACGGTGTTGCTAGTTGCTAAAAAAGAAAAGGTCGTCCAACGTTTCTCCATGCCCTCCTACTCCTTTTTCACATATAGAGTGCCTAAAACTTAATTTACCTAAAATATGCTTGCCTTTTACCTTACACTTATAGTTTATCCAAAACACTACTATGCAACTATCGATTTGCCTTACAACTACCTTACATTTTTGTAAGAAACAAAAAACCTTCACTCTCTATACGTGAAGGTTTCTCATTTCTTATCTATATGATTTTTCATATGATCCACTCCAGCTTCTTGTAGCTGTGACATCATACCGTGGGAAATTGCGCCTAATACTAAAGTCATTCCAATTAGTGAAATCCGAATCGCTGGTACATCAATTATGTAAGCCAAACTACCAAGAACAATTGTTAAAAGTAATGCTTTTATAAATGTTGCACTTGTATACTCTTTCTTTCTCATCATAATCATCCTTTTGGAAGCGTTTTCTTGATGTAATCAGTATATCATATCATCTGACTATTTTGTGGGGATTTCTGTAAAAAACTTATATCTTCTTTGACTTTTCCCCTTCTTTCCTTTACAGTCGAAATGTTCACAAGTTTTACACTGTAGGAGGACTCCAATGAATCTTGAAATAAAAGATACTTTAATTTCTGAAGAACAATTACAAGAAAAAGTAAAAGAACTAGCACTTCAAATCGAACGTGACTTTGAAGGAGAAGAAATCGTAGTAATCGCTGTATTAAAAGGATCTTTCGTATTCGCTGCCGATTTAATTCGTCACATTAAAAACGATGTAACAATCGACTTTATTTCTGCATCTAGCTACGGAAATCAAACAGAAACAACTGGAAAAGTAAAACTATTAAAAGATATCGATGTAAACATTACTGGAAAAAACGTAATTGTCGTAGAAGATATTATCGATTCTGGTTTAACACTTCACTTCTTAAAAGATCACTTCTTTATGCATAAACCGAAAGCATTGAAATTCTGTACGTTACTTGATAAACCTGAGCGTCGTAAAGTGGACTTAAAAGCTGAATATGTTGGCTTCCAAATTCCAGACGAATTTATCGTTGGCTACGGTATCGACTGCGCAGAAAAATATCGTAACTTACCATTTATCGCTTCAGTTGTAACGGAATAATATAATAGAATAAACTTCCACCATCAATTACTGGTGGAAGTTTATTTTCTATCACGATTCGTAAAAGACAAAGGGAGAGAATAAAAATGACAAAAACAAAATTTGAAAAAGTACTCCTCATCGTAAATCCAAAAGCAGGGCAAGGCGATTTACATACGAATTTAACGAAAATTGTACCACCTCTTGCGGCAGCTTTTCCTGACTTACATATCCTTCATACGAAAAAGCAAGGTGATGCAACAAAATATTGTCAGGAGTTTGCTAGTAAAGTAGATTTAATTATCGTCTTTGGTGGTGACGGCACTGTATTTGAATGCACAAATGGCTTAGCACCTCTTGAAACTAGACCTACACTTGCAATCATTCCAGGCGGAACTTGCAATGACTTCTCTCGCACACTTGGCGTTCCGCAAAACATCGCAGAAGCAGCAAAACTTATTACACAAGGACATGTAAAACCAGTTGACGTCGCAAAAGCAAACGACCTACACTTCTTAAACTTCTGGGGCATTGGACTGGTCTCTGAAGTATCAAACAATATTGATGCAGAAGAGAAAGCAAAGCTTGGAAAAATCGGCTACTACTTAAGCACAATTCGAACTGTCAAAAATGCTGAAACATTCCCAGTAAAAATTACGTACGACGGACAAGTATATGAAGACGAAGCTGTCCTTGTTATGGTTGGAAACGGTGAATATCTTGGCGGGATCCCGTCCTTTATCCCGAACGTAAAATGCGACGACGGAACACTTGATATTTTCGTAGTCAAATCAACAGGCATTCAAGCGTTTAAAGATTATATCGGAAAGAAACTATTTGAAGACTCAAATGAAAATGACATCTTCCACGTAAAAGCGAAATCCATTCATATTGAAACAGAAGAAGAAAAAGAAGTAGATACAGATGGAGAAAGCTCGCTTCATACACCTTGTCATATTGAACTATTACAAGGACACTTTACGATGATTTATAATCCTGCGGTTGTGTAATCAATACTTTATTATACTTTAATAATTACTAAACTTCGCATTTTTGCGAAAAATACAGTATAATTAATAAGTAAAAGGTTGTTAACAAAAAATGTTAACAACCTTTTTATTTTTTCAAAAAAACTTTTCACTTTAGAGGAGCGATCACATGTATTGGAGAAAAAATGATAAGCCTGTAGAAGATCCCGAAGCGATAGCTATATGGGAATGCACGGCAAAAGACTGCCGTGGATGGATGCGTAAAAATTTTTCATTAGAAGAAGAACCAAAATGTCCATTATGCAAAAATGATATGAATAGTAGCGAGCGTTTATTACAAAAGCTCTAACTTCTGCTTTTCTCCACTTTAAATATTAGAATAAAGGATTATCTTTCTCCTTATCTACAAGATGCATTTCCTATATGTGAATAGAAAGAAAATAGATAATAGCGTAAAACATTGAAACAGAAAAGAGATGGTTTTTCCATCTCTTTTCTGTTTCAAATTCCCCTTATCAAACCTTAGTTATGCACACCTCATTTTAGCTAATAAAAAACGAAAGAGAACATAATTTTCACTATGTTCTCTTTCGTTTCCCGAAAAACTTTATCACTATTTTCATTTACTCACAATCCGAAAGTAAGAATGAACCGTTAAGAAATAATAACTAATATAAATAACGCTATATCCTTTAAAAGATGTATAAAGAAAAATGAAACAAAAAAATACATGCTGTATCAATAACCGCTCCAATCGGTACTTCAAAATGAACGTTTACGCCTAATTCCATCATGCTTACTAATAACTGAAGGAATGATTTTGAAAGTAAACTACCAATTACAATGCCGATTACTAATCGATAGTAAAACCATTAACGTATTTTCATAAAACAGCATTT
>NZ_WIPE01000157.1:0-3120 GCF_009760835.1 Bacillus sp. EE-W1
TTGCTGAAAGGAAATACGACCTTCTTCCATTCTACACGCCCCTTTTCTCTACATCTTTTTATGGGGTACGGAAACGATTCAAAGAATAACCCGCCACAACTGAAAATTTTTCCAATTCAGGCAGGTGTTTTTTATATTTTATTTTGTAGTTTCTTATAAAGAAGAATAACGAAAAAAATCTTGTTGTAGAGTTTTCAGATATAATTTAGAGTACGGAATATATTCAAAAATAAAACTTAGAAGAAGCTGTCTCTTAAATCATAAGACAGCCTCCAAATAAAGATACGTATTAACTTACTCTACTCCTACTTTACCAATAAGTGGATCACATTTAAAAATTGGAAAGAAAATATTTACTATGTGTTTAATATTAGTCAAAATCCTTTGAGTGTATAACCTACAAGGTTATAACTACTAAATCATACTATCAATTCTAAATTGTTCTAATTCCTCTAAAGACCCATCGAATTCATTTAAATCAACTTTTCCTGTAATACCAGGTACATGTCCACTACTAGTATATTGTAAGAATTTCCACTCATTCCATCCTGCAAAATCTTCTGGTTGCTGAACATCATAACGAGCAAACCACAATGGATATTCCCCAAGTGATTCATTTAGATTTCTTCGACCAAAATCTAGATATGTGTATAAAATTGGTTTTATACCAATTCTTTCTATTACGCGTTCCATCCATATCCTCGCCCATTCAGAAAGTTCATCTTTACCCAGTTCCCCTTGATTGATTTCAAGATCAAGTACGGGTGGTAAACTACCTTCGAACCCTCCATCATTTTATAATGTCTATTGTTCCTAAAGTTTCTTTAAATATTAATGGATAAAAATAACACTAGTGAAGCAGTACTATACTATCATAATTTGATATCTGATTATTTATAAAAATTGCTTTAAAGAGTATTTTATTGCATTTAACAAACACAAAATTTATTAGGTTCTTTGGATAATGAAAAAGTATGTTAAGTATACTTTAGAAATGGTTTCTCATCCTTTGTTTATTCTATACTCTTGAAATATGAATAATATTTTCTCAAATACATCAAAATAACATTGATTTTTTAAGAATTTAAAATAAAGTTTTTCTGTTTAAAACAAAATTTAACCAAGATATAATTTATGTTTTTATTAGAAAGTGATAAATCAAGGGTTATAGGATGTTTGGGATAAAACTTTTTTACAAAACAATTTTCATCACCTAAATAAAGGAGGTTTCATAATGCGTAATATACCTTTCAGGGACGGAATGGATTTAGGACTTGGAATAGACGATCTCACAGGATCGGTTGGTTCTTTACCAGCTGTCAATTTCACAGAGATAGAAGAAGCAGTTGGTGAAGAGGGGATGGAAGCCGTGTACGATACCTCGCTGATCAACTCGTCAGAACAGATGTACAATTCACTGGGTATAGATGTCAATGCCGAAGGCCGATATGGTTTGTTCACCGCGGAAGGCAAGTTCTCATTTGCAGAGAAGTCCCAGTTTAATTCGACGTCGACCTTTCTTGTAGCCCGAGCTGACATTCAGAACGCCTTCAAGCGAGTGAAGAACCCCAGTCCTACTCAAGATGCACAAGACCTGAAACGCGACGGTGATACAGAGACGTTCCGCAAAAGATATGGTGACCTGTTCATCCGAGGTGTGAAAAGCGGTGGCGAATACATCGCCATACTATCTATCACGAACAAGGTTCAACAGGACCAACGTGACCTTGGGATTGCACTTAAGGCAAGCTTCGATAGCATTGTAGCTGGCGGATCGCTATCAGTAGATATCCAGGAAAAGATATCTAGATTGAAATCGAACTCAGAGGTTCGAGTTTCTATATACCAGCGAGGTGGCGTTAGGGAACAAATTTCCTACACGGGTACGGTGGAAGAAGTAATGGAACGGATAAAGACATTTGCTACAGTGGTTAATCAGAATCCAAAGGCATATTCTGTACAGGCTGCTTCGTACGACACTTTAATTTTTCCAGATGGACCGAACCCGTTCGACATCAGGCGTCAGCAAGAAGTGCTCGAGGACTGCATGAAGAAGCGCTTGCAACTACAAACAATACGCAATGACATCGAGATGATATTGCTACACCCAGACTACTTTAAATCGCCGCCTGATCGGGCTACTTTGTCAATGTGGAGTACTGCTGTCACTAGCATATTGAACGAGTTGGACCGACACGTTGATAAGGTGGTAGATAGCATCTCTGCTGCGGAGTTCTATCCACTAACATTACCTGAGGGACTGGTTCTTCCTGAGCGTGTCCAGCACTCGTCAACGAAGGTTGAAATCTTCACACTTGCCGATTACAGCTTGAACGAGGGAGGAGTCCCAGGACGATCGCAAAAGTTAGCACCAGGATGGTACGATGATTCAAAAAGTCAAATCCTAATAGGTAACGACCAGTTGAGTTCAATCAAGGTTCCAGAGGGACTAGCAGTTCGTGCCTGGGAACACGCCTGGTTTCAGGGAGCATTCATCGACTTCACTGAGGACACTCCGGCGTTACCTATGAACTGGAACGATCGGATTTCCTCATTGGTAGTCTATCCAGCCGAGGACAGGCCACCTAAAATCTCGCAAGTTGTAGCGATAGAATCTTTGTGGAGTCCACGCTGGTTGGTGCTGAATCCAGGTAAGTACCCAGATTTGGAAACTACGCCACTCGGCAGGGCCACGACTAGTGCTTTATTGATTCCACAGGGGATGATTGTACGAATGTGGGATCAGCCGAATTTTCAAGGTAATTCGATTGAGTTCTATACCGATACCCTTGAGCTGCCACCAGATTGGAATAACCGCGCTGTTTCATTTGAGGTATTGGATACTCGAGAGGGGTAAGGAAAAGTATGAACTTAATGGTTCTGTTACAAAGTTGACACGAATTTAAATAGGGTGAGTAAAGGTAATCAAATTCTATGCACTTGTAAATAATTTCTGTAATTCCTTATACGTCGAAAAAGGGAAGTCTGGAATGTGACTTCTCTTTTGTTTGTATATAGCATAAATCGTTTCGATTTCTTTCAAGGTACGTGGAGCATGGCGAAGATTTTGAAATCCTGCGGATTTAACAACTTCTTTCTTAAACGTTTCTCCTTTTGCTT
>NZ_WIPE01000081.1:0-16143 GCF_009760835.1 Bacillus sp. EE-W1
GTTAATTCTGGTTCTGGAGCTAAGTGTAAGTATGTGAATAAAATTAAACCTTCGCGGAAATAGCCGTATTCACTTGCAACTGGCTCTTTTACCTTCATAACCATATCTTGATTCCATGCTTCTTCAGCAGTTTCAACAAGTTTCGCACCAGCTTGTACGTATTCTTCATCTGTAAAGCCTGATCCTATACCTGATCCTTTTTGAACAAAAACTTCATGACCATTTTGTACTAAATGTACCGCTCCCGCTGGCGTCATTGCCACACGGTTTTCATTATTTTTAATTTCTGTTGGAATACCGATACGCATTATTAGTTCCCCCTTGAGTTATGAAATGACCCCTGAATCATTTTTAAAGCGCTTTCTACGCTCTTATATTTTAACATAATATCTCAATATTTGACAAAAAATAATACAAGTTTTCCGATAGATTTAATCTTACATTAAAGGACAGTATTATCCGCACCTCTCAGCGTAAAGGATAAACTGTCCAATTATTCAAAACTTCACCTTATTTCGCTCTATCGATGTCTATGAATAACATCTACTGCACCAGTTACTTCAATAATTGTACCGGTAATCATATCGGAATCGTCTTCACATAAAAACGAAATCGTTCTTGCGATATCTTCACCTGTTCCAGATCTACCAATTGGTGTTTTATGTTCTTTCAATTGACGTGCTTCTTGAATTGTCGCTTCTTTCATTTCACCAATAATATCACCAGGACATACCATATTTGCAGTAATACCATATTCTGCTTCTTCGTAAGCAATTGTTTTCGTTAATGAAACAAGTCCTACTTTCGCTGCTGCAAAAGCTGAACGATAAATCCATCCCGGTGCGCTATCTGCCCCTTGGAATCCGTAATTAATAATACGGCCAAAGTTCTGTTTTCTCATAACCGGAACGACAAGTTTTAATAAATGAAATACCGCTGTTAAATTACCCTGAATCATTTCATTCCATTCGTCTTCTTCATAATCGACTAACTTTTTTCGTTCAAATACATATGGACCAGCATTATTAATTAAAAAGTCAATTTTACCAAAACGGCTTATCGCTTCTTCTACTATTTTATGTAAATCTTCCTTTTTCGTGACATCCGCTTGCACGAATTGTAGACGCTCTTCCATATTTTTATATGTTTCTTTCATCGTTTCCATAGCAGTTATATCGCTATGATATGTTACTGTTACTGAATACCCTTTAGCCAATAACTTTTCTGTTACTTGCTTTCCTAAACCTTTCGTACCGGCTGTAATGAGCGCGTGTCTCACAAACATGCCTCCTTTTAAATTGCTATACTTCATATGTAACAAGTTCTCGCCTCAATTACAACTAAAATGAATTAAAGCAAAGTTTTCAAAATTCTGTAACGTTTCTGGCAAGCACATTACCAAAATTTGCTTTATAATAAAGTTGTAAACGGTAATAAAAATGATTGGGAGGAATTTACTATGAATAATACATATACAAATATTTTAATCGCGGTGGATGGTTCTAAAGAAGCAGAAAGAGCTTTTAAAAAAGCAATTCAAGTCGCAAAACGCAACAATGCAACATTAACAATTGCTCATATCGTTGATGTAAAAGCATACTCAGCAGTAGAAGCTTATAGCCGCGCAATTGCTGAACGTGCAAATCTATTTGCAGAAGACTTATTAGAAGACTACAAAAAAACTGCGCTTGAAGCTGGCCTTGAAAAAATTGAAACTGTATTAGAATTTGGTAATCCTAAATCTAAAATTTCAAAAGAAATCGCTCCAAACCATAAAGTAGATTTAATTATGTGTGGTGCAACTGGTTTAAATGCTGTTGAGCGTTTCCTAATTGGTAGCGTCTCTGAACATATTATTCGCTATGCGAAATGCGATGTCCTTGTTGTTCGTGGTGATGAGGAGCAAGGTGATCTTTAATTCATAAATAAAACACCAAGTCCACATGTTTTACTGGTGGATAAGGGAAATGAAGCTTTAGGCTTGAATGAACAATAAATACATGTTGCTCAACAATGATAAAAAAGGAGTGGGTAATCCACTCCTTTTTTTCACGAATGTGTAAGAAGAATAAAGATGTTTCATTTTACTCATAAAAATAAATCTTCTCTGTTTTTCTCCACTCTTACATGGATTTTAAAATCCTCATTTTTTAATTGATTTTCTAATCAAGTTTAAACTGTATTCTACTTAATTCTTTGAGTAATTGGATGGTCATCTTTTAGTTGTAACAAATCCCATAAATTCCCGTACAAATCCTTGAATACTGCAACTATTCCATATTCTTGCTCTTTCGGCTCTCTCACAAATTCTATTCCTCTTGAAATCATTTCATTATAATCTCTCCAAAAATCGTCAGTATTTAAGAAAAGAAAAACTCTGCCGCCTGATTGGTTACCGATAAAGGAATCTTGCTCAGGTTTAGATGCTCTAGCCAGTAATATTGTGGTGCCGACTGAACCAGGAGGAGATACCACTACCCATCTTTTGTTTTGCTCTGGCTGATATATATCTTGGACTAGTGTGAAATTTAGTTTCTTTGTATAGAACTCTATTGCCTCATCGTAGTCTTTTACTACTAATGCGATATGAACTATTGATTGAACCATTATTATCCCTCCTATTATTACTGAATAAGCAAATTATAGTATAACATTTCTTGCTTTAATCTATCTATTAGCTTAATAACACAGGCTCTTGTTTTTCTTCATTTCACATACTTCACTATAAATACAAAACAAACAACCACTACAACAGCTACTTCCAATACATATGGCGGTAAGAACTTCAAAGACCATAATGCCATCATGATAGTCGCAACCATTAAATACGATTGTCGTGCATCTTCTGTCATTTTTTTACGAAGCAAGAATACATACAAATAACCGATTGGCGGCGTAATAAAGCAAAGAACATATATAATTTTAGATTTCAAATATCATTTTTGTTCCCCGAGCTTCTGTATATCTTCTTCTATTCTCTTATGCTCTTGCTCTCTCGCTTCTTCTACAAGCGGATTTTCCTCTTCTCCTCGCTTTTCTTTCATATAAGGAAGAAAGTGCACGAAAAAATAGTATGCAAATACGAACGCTCCAAATCCAATATTTAATCTTTCTAACGGAATATGCTCACTAAAAAAAACAGCAGCTATCACTAAAGAAAAACAATACGTCGTCATCCAAAATGAACGTTTTCTCTTTTTCCGTTCCATTTCTTTTTTATCTTGTACATGTTTTCTTTTCGAAAGCCATATCGAAATACAGCAATCTACTACAAATAGAATAAAGATAAATATCCCAACGTGTACTGTTTCTACATCCTCAAATGAAAAGATATTTGGGAATGCAACATGTAACACAATTAGTGTGTACAAAATTATCCCTATAAAATAAATACGTCTCATTTTCCATTCCTTTCTTATTTCCTAACTTTAGGTTAACATACATTTTTTAGAAATAGACGGACAAAATATATATGTTAAAAAAGGAGGATGCTATATGAATGATTCTGAACGTATTATTTTAGATGTGAACGGGAAAGAGCTCGAAATGTTAGATACAATCCGTACACATTTTAAAGAAAAACATGGTGTGGAACTAAGTAATGGTGCATTACTTAGAGATTTGATGGATATTGAGTATATTCGAATTACGGAAGATCGACATAAGTATGATTAACTTTAAGCAATAAAAATCACAAAAAAGGTACGCTTCTCTCTACTAAGATTCGCGTACCTTCTGCCCTATAAATCAATCAACTTCCAACAAACTCTCCAACTAATCCCTTCGCCTTCTCCAAAGCTTTCTCAATTTGCTCAAATCCTGTCCCGCCAGCACTGTTACGACGCTTTACAGCTGCATATGGTGAAAGAACTTCATACAAATCTTCTTCAAATAATGAGCTCATTTCTTTATATGTTGCAAGTGGTACATCTACTAAATAAATTCCTTTTTGTGTGCAGTGTAGCACTAGCTTCCCAACAATTTCATGAGCTTGACGGAATGGGAGTCCTTTGCTGGCCAAGTAGTCAGCAATTTCTGTTGCGTTAGAGAAATCTTGCGTCACAGCTTGCCCCATTTTTTCTTTGTTTACAGTCATCGTCTCTAGCATGCCTGCCATAATATGAAGGCAGCCTTCTACTGTTTTTACTGTATCAAACATTCCTTCTTTATCTTCTTGCAAGTCTTTATTGTAAGCGAGCGGTAATCCTTTCATGACTGTAAGTAAACTAAATAAATTACCATATACTCTGCCTGTTTTACCACGAATAAGTTCCGCCATATCCGGATTTTTCTTTTGTGGCATAATGCTGCTTCCCGTTGCGTATTGATCGCTCATTTCAATAAATTGAAACTCTTGGCTACTCCATAAAATAAGTTCTTCGCAGAAGCGTGATAAGTGCATCATGAGCATAGATGAGTTACTTAGGAACTCCAGTATGAAATCACGATCGCTTACTGCATCTAAACTATTTTCATAGAGTCCATTAAATCCAAGAAGCTCCGCACTATATTCTCGGTCAATCGGGAATGTTGTCCCAGCTAACGCTCCTGCTCCTAATGGTGAAATGTTAATGCGCTTTAATGAATCTTCATAACGATTCACATCACGCTCTAACATCCAAAAGTAAGCGAGAATATGATGAGCAAATGAAATTGGCTGCGCACGCTGCAAATGCGTATAACCAGGCATAATGGTTTCAATATTATTTTCTGCTTGATGAACAAGAACAGTTTGCAATTGTTTTGTAGCTTTTATAATATGTTCTACTTTTTCTTTCAAATATAAATGCATATCAGTCGCTACTTGATCATTACGGCTTCGTCCTGTATGAAGTTTCCCTCCTACTTCACCGATTTGTTCAATTAACATTTTTTCAATGTTTAAATGAATATCTTCTGCTTCTACTGAGAATTGAAGCTTATTCTCTTTTGCTTCTTTTAATAAATACTGAAGCCCTATCTTTATTTTCTCTGCTTCTTCTTTCGTAACGATACCTTGCTTTGCTAGCATCGTTACGTGCGCAATACTTCCCTTTATATCTTGATTTACTAATTGTTGATCGAAGGAGATGGATGCTCCAAACTCTTCAACCCACGCTTCCGCTTCTTCTGTAAAACGTCCGCCCCAAAGTTTGCTCACGCTTCCACCTTCTTTTGATTCACTTGGCTGTATACTTTCGTCGGTAAACCGAATAATGAAATGAATCCAACTGCTGCATCATGATTAAATTCGTCCTGAGCAGTATATGTTGCTAATTTTTCGTCATATAAAGAGTACTCAGATTTACGTCCTTCTACAATCGCATGGCCTTTAAATAATTTCACACGCACTGTACCTGTTACATTTTTTTGCGTTTCTTGTAAGAAAGCATGAAGCGCTTGTTTTAAAGGAGAGAACCATAAACCGTTATAAATAAGTTCTGTTATTTTCTGCTCAATCACCGGTTTAAAATGTGCTACTTCTTTTACGTGCGTTAAATCTTCCAGCTCTTTATGTGCTGTGATTAACGTCATTGCCGCTGGACATTCGTATACTTCACGCGATTTAATACCAACGAGGCGATTTTCTACGTGATCGATACGTCCAACGCCATGTTTTCCAGCAAGCGCATTTAACGTTTTAATTAATTCTGAAAGTGAATATGCAGTGCCATTTAAAGTAGTCGGTACACCTGCTTCAAAGCCGATTTCTACAAACTCTGGTTTATTCGGTGTATCTTCTAATGCCAATGTCATCTCATACGCATCTTCTGGCGGCGCTGCCCATGGATCTTCTAAAATACCACATTCGTTACTGCGTCCCCATAAGTTTTGATCGATTGAAAACGGGCTGTCTAAATTAATCGGAATGGGTACATCGTTTTCTTTTGCATATGCAATTTCTTCTTCACGTGACCATTTCCATTCACGTACAGGCGCAATCACTTCTAAGTAAGGATTTAACGCTTGAATAGAAACTTCAAAACGAACTTGATCATTCCCTTTCCCTGTACATCCGTGTGCAACTGCAGTCGCCCCTTCTTGTTCTGCAATTTCTACTAATTTCTTAGCGATAAGTGGACGAGATAATGCAGAAACGAGAGGGTATTTCCCTTCGTATAACGTGTGCGCTTGCATCGCCATCAATGCATATTCATTTGCAAATTCCTCTTGAACATCAATCATATATGATTTAATTGCACCTACTGAAAGTGCCTTTTCTTTTACGAATGCTAAGTCTTTACCTTCCCCTAAGTCTAAACAAAGCGCGATAATATCATAATTCTTCTCTTGTAACCATTTAATTGCAACGGAAGTATCAAGACCTCCAGAATATGCTAATACCACTTTTTTCTTCTCCATTTTGCATCCCCCTAAAGAATAAATATTCATTTTCTTTTATAATAATACACACTTTAACACCTTTCACAAAATGTATCAAGAGTCATTTTCAAATTTTTTCAAACAATTCCGTCGAGCTTCTTTCTGTTTTCATGTACAATATAAGCAGGAAAACGGGGGTGAACTTATGGAAAAATATTTCTTATACGATGATCATCTAGGAATTGAAATTCCGTATTTACAAGAAGATTGGGAAGATATCCCCGAAAAAATACAGCATGCTATTTTATTAAAGTGGGAACAAGTTCGAGGAAAGATTCCTGATCGTATAAAAGAACTCGAGCACTCTATTAATGCAAAACAGCATCATTTAAATAACGAAGAAAACTTCGAAATTTCTTGCAAACTTAATTCAGAAATTGCCGATCTCGCTTCCATCATTAATGACCTTTGGCTTTGGTATCGACTCACTCAAAATGTATCTGAGGGAAAAGCACACCAATGAAAAAAGCATGTCCCTCAATTACTTTGGGTCATGCTTTTTTGTCGTAACACGATTTACAATATATTTCTTGTGCTGTTTTCGCTAAACACACATCGAACGGTCCAACTAATATACTTCTTTCCTTTGGCAACTTTACAAAAGCAACGAGCTCTTCTTCATATTGAATCTTTTTCTGACATGAAACGCATACTAATTCTTTTCTTTTGAACATGTCTTTTAGCATATCTTCTCTCTCCCTTTCATCTATCTATATTGATATAATCTCATAACAATTAAGACTTGTAAAAAAATGACACATTCTGAAGCGAATTATTCATATACTATGTACAAAAGGAGGTCTCAATTTTATGCGAGCTTTCATTATTATCGCTTTAACTTTTTTAAGTGTGATTAGCTGGGATGCGTTTTTTAAAGATAAAGGTGACCAGAAAGATACAACTGAATAAACGCCATCTCTTTCTTACTTATTGGACAAACATTAAAACACTGTCCAATTCTGCAAAATAACTTAGGCTTTTCTACAAAAATATTTAAACATAACAATTTTTGTAGATTTCCTCCGCTTATTGTCGGTTTCCATCCGCATACATTTTTTGAAAGTATGATATAATAATATAAATCTTGAAGGAAGGGATTTTGATATCATGATCGCTCGAAGGAGCATGTGGCATCGTATTGACGAATCATACACGTAGCGTATTTTTCAGCTCAGATACTTTAGTCTAGCGAAAAAAATACGAGAGTGGGGAAATTATGATTGCCCGAAGGATAATTTGGCAAAAAAAAGACTCTTCTTACACGTAGCGTTTTGTTTAGGACTTAATTGTTACTAGCTAAACAAAACAAAGAAGAGCAGGATTGCTAAATGAAGAATCCTACTCCACGTTTTGTTTAGTCGTTTTAAGACTTAAACTAAAACGAAGGTAGGGAGAATTGATGGACGAGAGGATTATTCGTTATTTCTTCAGCGACATATAGCGTAGTTAGTTTTTTTCGTAAACTAACTGAAGCTACATGTGAGCTCGTAGTTAGTTTACAACACAAAAAGGACTACTAACTACGGAAAGAAGGAATAACGATGAGGAACATCCAAAGTCGACAAATTATTAAAGAAATTTTTATGGTTTTAATCGGTTCATTTATTTTAGCAGCAGCGCTATATCACATTCACTTCCAAAACCACTTAACAGAAGGTGGATTTGTAGGAATTGCACTATTTATCCAAAATTTTTATGATATTTCACCATCTATTTCAACTGTAATTATGGATATCCCAATTATTTTATTATGTGCTTCATTTTTAGGTAAAAAAATGGTTGGTTATTCATTCCTAGGTTCGATTTCATTCGGAGTATTTTATTCTCTTATGGAAAATTATTCTCCATTTACGGTCGATTTATCAAATAATTTATTTATAGCTGCAGTAGTTGGCGGTGCGTTAGCTGGTATTGGACTCGGTTTTATATTGCGATTTGGCGGTGCAACCGGCGGAGACGACATTTTAACAATTGTATTAAGTAAACGAACTCGTTTTACAATTGGGCAAATTTTCTTCGTCTTTGACGCGATTGTTCTTGCGCTTTCATTATATTATTTAAATTGGACAGAAATTGCTTTTACTATTCTTTCAATTGCTGTACAGGCAAAAACATTGGATTTAATTTATTATCCAAAAGCAGAGAAAAAAGCAGAAAAGCAACCAGTATCTATTCCAATGTCCAAAAAGCATGCAACAAATTAAAAAAAGCGAAAGGCTTCGGCCTCTCGCTTTTTTTACGCTCTTTTTTCCTTCTCGACTATGTGGCGCACTTGATAAAATCTATTTGCAAATTCAGTAACATTTCTTGTTAAACGATAGTTCACTGTAGACCCGATTGCCATTCCAATTACCGGAATACCTTGGAATAATTTACGACGAAGAGCATAAATCGAAAATGTTTTCAAAATTTGTTTTAACACAACCTCAGTAGAAGCTGGTTGTAATACCGCTTCGTCTCCTTCATAGAAGAACGAATCTTCTTGCTCTAGCTCTTGCAGTAAATTGTACCATGCGTATTGCTGAAGCCTTCCTGGTAGTAATGACGCATGAAACACCTTTAACGCAAGCATCATTTCATAAGGCTTGTTCACATCATGTCCAAATGATGTTGCAATAAGTTGGACAGCCTTCACATTTAATGCAATCATAACCGGAAAATCAGCCGTTAATAATAATAAACCTCCAGCACCCGTTGCTCCGCCTTGTACGAATGAATATAGGCGATGTCGCGCTGTTTGCTGCTCTGCTATGTATGTTAACTGATCAATAGATAATGCTTTCAAATCTTCTAGTTGCTCAATTGATTCATCAAATAATCTCGACGTTCCTAAAATACGATTACGCGCGTCTAACTGTGATTGTGAACTTTGAATCAATGCATGCAAATGAAAGAGCCATCCATCTGCTTTCGTAAAGAAATCTTTTCGTTTTTTCTCAGGTAATTTCGCAATTGTCGTATGTACCCATTTATCAAAAATTTTTTGAAAATCAGTCGCTTCTTGCTCAACTAATTGCGATTCCCATTCTTTTATATTGTCTAAAATGGCTTGTTCTCGCTTCGATCGCATCGTAACAACCACCTCGTTCGATTTTTTTCTATTGTAACATATTTCTGCTTATTCTTTGCAAATATGCTTGTCTATCTTTATTCACATTCCATTTTTTAGTGACATAAAATATTAGCAAAAAGGATGAGATAAATCACATGAATCTATCCAATATAAAAAAAGAATATAATGCAGTATTCAGCTTAGGACAAAACTGCTGGCCTGCTTGGGCGTTATACCAATTCGAATTATCACCCTTTTTTGGTGTTATCGATTTTATGCTAAGCCCTTCATTAGAAAAAGTGAATGTATTATTACAAAATCGATTTGACCGTTTTCTACAGTTCGAAAACTTATCTTTCATCTCATTTTGGGATGATGGTGCGAAATTAAGACTCCGTGACAACCTATATGAAATCGAATCCTGCCACGACTTTAAAACAGATGTAAACACACCAACTTCTTGGCCTTCTTATACAGAAGTTAAGTTAAACTATGAGCATCGAATTCATCGTTTTCTAACTACAATTGAAACGGCAGAATCCATATTGTTTATTCGAACTGGAGGAACATACGAAGAAGCGCATTCTTTGGAACACATTTTATCTCAAATAGTTAAACATAAATTCTCTGTCCTATTACTACTTCCTGCAGATGTACCAAATGTTGCCCAAGAAGATTGGGGATTACAAAATATTTGCGTTATAAAATGCCCTATTATGGATGTATACCAGTACAATGAAGCATTTTGGAGTGACCTATTTGATGGACTCACGATTAGACCGCAGTCCTAAATACACGATACTTTTTATTACAAAACACATTATAATCATCCTTATACAAAAGAAATAAGGAGTAATTATATATGTATCCACGTGCAAAAGCTTTTGGCATTGCTATACATCACGGTAGACTTCTCGTACAAGAATATCATACAGGCGATGAAACATATTACCGACCTCTTGGCGGTTCAATTGAACTTGGTGAAAAATCAGCACATACCGTTATTCGCGAATTTCAAGAAGAGCTTCACACAGAAGTGGAAATCACCAATTATTTAGGCTGCTTAGAAAATATCTTTCATCTAGATGGAGAAATTGGTCATGAAATCATTCAGCTATATTCTTTACGCTTATTAGACATGTCACTATATGAAATGGAAATACTGAATATACAAGATGAACAAACACTGTCATATGCAAAATGGATTTCCCTCACTGCATTCATTCAAAAAGAGAAAGCACTATATCCAGATGGAATCTTGAAATATATCCAATAGAAAAAAGACGAAACCCTATAGGATCTCGTCTTTTTTTCATATAGTATATTAACCAATATCTCCAAGACGTAGTACGTCACGAGCGATCATAACTTCTTCGTCAGTTGGAATTACGATAATTTTTACTGGAGAGTGTGGGAAGCTGATGAATGCTTCTTCACCAAATACGTTATTACGTTTTACGTCGAAGTATACGCCCATGTACTCAAGGCCTTCTAATACACGCTCACGAATAATCGCACTGTTTTCACCTACACCAGCTGTAAAGATGATAGCGTCAACGCCTTTCATACGAGCTGTGTAAGAACCGATGTATTTGTGGATACGGCTTACGAATACATCAAGTGCTACTTTCGCACGGTGGTCGCCTTCTTCTTCTTTCGCAATGATGTCACGTAGGTCACTAGAGTAACCAGTAAGACCTAACATACCACTCTTCTTGTTTAATACGCTAACTACTTCTTCTACTGTTTGGCCTGTTTTTTCCATGATGTATGGAATTAAAGCAGGGTCAATGTTACCAGAACGTGTACCCATTGTTACACCAGCAAGTGGAGTGAAGCCCATAGAAGTATCGATAGATTTACCGCCTTCTACTGCTGCGATACTTGCACCATTACCTAAGTGACAAGAAAGTAAGCTTAAGCTTTCAAGTGGACGACCTAATAATTCAGCCGCACGCTCAGTTACGTATTTATGAGAAGTTCCGTGGAAACCGTATTTACGGATACCGAATTTTTCATAGTACTCATATGGTAGGCTGTATAAGAATGCAGATTCCGGCATTGTTTGGTGGAATGCTGTATCGAATACTGCTACTGCTGGTACGTTTGGTAATACTTCTTGGAATGCTTTAATACCAACAAGGTTTGCTGGGTTATGAAGTGGTGCTAAATCGCTTAACTCTTCGATATCAGCTAATACTTCATCAGTAATTAAAACAGAGTCAGCAAATTTTTCGCCGCCGTGAACAACACGGTGACCGATACCGCCAATCTCATCTAGAGACTTAACGATTCCGTTTTCAGTTAATTTTTTAAGAAGCATATTTACTGCTACTGCATGATCTGGAATATTTGTAATTTCTTTTTGTTTTTCGCCATCTACAGTAATAGTGAAGATACTATCTTCTAAACCGATACGTTCTACTAAACCTTTTGTTAATACTGTTTCACTTGGCATTTCAAATAATTGGAATTTTAAGGAAGAGCTTCCTGCGTTAATCGCGATGATTTTTGACATCTAGTCTTTCGCCCCTTTTTCTCTTGGTAGTTGTGTGGATATGTCCACAAACCGCTCGATTTTATCTGATCAAATTCACTAAATATGAAAACGTTTCATCATTAGTGAATTTTATACTCACGATTTTAATTTAAACATCGTCCGACATATATTTCAAGTGAAAAAATTGTAACACCAAGAAAAAATATATATTACAGATTTCAAAAAAATTCAGTTTAATCTAGTATATATTTAAAAATATGACATATCCTATAAAACTGTACTACATGAATTACTAATCCTGTTACATATACCTTGCCTTATTTGTGGGTTGCAAACCAAGTATTTAATTGATCCATAATGTTCTCCATCGCCTTCATGTTGGAGAATTTAGGTAACTCCACTAATAACGCCTGTTTTGGCATTGTTACACTAGGACCTTTCTTTTGGAGAACAAATATACTTTTTGCATTTTTCTCGTTTTTAAACATGGAAACAGGTAGCTGTAATAGCCCTTGAATAAAACATGTTTCTTTAATAAATGCATGTAATTTTGGTGCTTGATCACTTTCAAAAATGAAGTTTGGTACTAGGAAGAATAAGTACCCGCCTTCTTTCGTATGTTTCACACTTTGTTCAATAAATAGGTGATGGGCATACGACATTCCTTGATCTGCTTTTAACTTATATTCACTTGCACCGATTTCATTTGGATAGTAACCAATCGGTAAGTCTGAAACGACTGCATCAACCGGATCGATATAAAGTGGCGCTAGTCCATCTTGATGGAAGAATTCGATTGCATGCTTTTGTAAATTCGCATTTACTAAAGCAAGTTTAATTAACACTTCATCCACTTCTACACCAAATCCACTCATTGCTAGTCCTTCTTTGGCGCTATTAAATACTGTAGTCATTAAGTTACCTGTTCCAATTGCAGGATCTAAAACAGTAATTTCGTTTTGCCCTTGCATAAATTTATGGAATAAGTAGCTCATGAACATTCCAACTGCATCAGGCGTCATTTCGTGATTCGCTTGTACGCCTTCTTTCATTCCTTTTAAAATGGCTAACTGAAATGCTTTACGAATTTCTTCACCTTTATATGTTTCTTCATTAAACGTACTATATTCACGATTCAGCCTTTCAATTGCTGATTCGGATAATTCCTCTTGTAAAATTGCTCCTTCAAACAAGTTATCACCTGTTTCTACAAGCGCCTCTAAATATGTTACATCTAATTCTTTACGTAAAACTACCGCAGAAGAATCAAAAATAGAAAATAATGTTTCTACTGTCTGACTCACGTACATTCCTCCTTCTCTCTTTTACACATAACTTATATCATACCACAAAGTGTTTTTTTCCAAAAAGAAAAAGCGACCTCCTGCAAAGAGCTCCCCTTTAAGTTATATATGATATAACGTTTTTTCTCATATATTGGTACCATTACGCAGCAATACATGAGAAAAAACGACCTCTTTATAAGAGGTCATTTCTTCACATTATTTTGCCGCTTTAGCTGCTTCTAATGCTGCTTCATAGTTTGGATGGCTTGTACCTTCGCTTACGTATTCTGCGTAAACTACTTTGTCGTTGCTATCTACTACGAATACTGCACGAGCAAGTAAACGAAGCTCTTTCATTACTAAGCCGTAAGCTTCACCGAATGAAAGATCGCGGTGGTCAGAAAGTGTAACAACATTTTCTAAACCGTTTGCTGCACACCAGCGTTTTTGAGCGAATGGTAAGTCAGCGCTAATTGTTAACACTTTCGCGTTTTCAATACCTGCTGCATCTTGGTTAAAACGACGTGTTTGTGCATCACACACACCTGTATCGATTGAAGGTACAACACTAATTAATTTTACTTCGCCTTTGTATGTTTCTAAACTTACTGGAGATAAGTCATTTGCTAATACTTGGAATTCTGGCGCTTGATCGCCAACTTTAACTTCTGTTCCAACTAAAGTCATTGGGTTACCTTTAAAAGTTACGTTTGCCACTTGAAAATCCTCCCTTATTTAAACAAAATATGTACAATGTAAATGATAGTTTGTCCCTATCGATAATGCAAATAAAATCGCTTTATTTACAAAAAAATTAAAGAAGCTAATCCATTGATTAGCTTCTTTATTTGTTAAATTTGAAATTCAGGATCGTCTTCTTTTCGTTTATCCATCATTTCTTTCACTTTATCAACAGCTTGTGGTGCTAATTCAATTATTTTATCGATGACGTGTGTTTGCTTATCTAAATGCAACACTTTTACACCTTCTCCATTTATTACAAGAAAAGCAACAGGATTAATAGAAACTCCTCCACCACTTCCCCCGCCAAATGGATGACGGCCTGAATGTTCTACTTTACCAAATTCACTTCCACCAGCAGCGAATCCGAAACTAACTTTTGAAACGGTAAGAATTACACTTCCATCTGCCGCTTTAATCGGATCACCAACAATTGTATTTACATCAGTCATTTGTTTTAAATGCTGCATTGCGGTTGTCATTAAACCTTGAATTGGATGGTCCACTTTATATCCCCCCTATGCTTGAACTGATTTTTCATTCGTACCAGATCTTTGTCTTCTCATAAACGTGAGTAATTTGATACCCGTTTTTATAGCACGAAATATACGAAAAGATGCTGTTAACTCACATCTTGATGCAAATCCTTTCCCTTGAAAAACAGGGGTGATTTCAAATTCTGGTACGTCAACAATATGCATATATTGTCCTACAACTCCAGCAGCCATTCCTTTTGTCCCCCATGCATATCCAGTGACAATTCCAGTACTAGCTGCATCACCTGCTCCAATTTGGGTGTGCCATTTCCAACCATTGATTTTTACTCGTTTGAGAAAATCTTTAACGATAGTATGAACTTCTTGCAGCTTTTTTATCAGTTCCCCTATACTATCAAGTTGTGCCATAATTTTATTATCAATTCCGCCTTCTTCTTCAGCTTTTTCGATTTTCTCTCCTGTCTTTTTCTGCTGTTTTTCAATTCTTTCCAATACGTCAAACGTATATCGAATCATCCATATTTTCACTTGAAACAAACATTGCTTTTCCATTTCTGAATATAAAAATGTCACTTTAAGCTTTATTTTCGACAATAGTATAAGCAAAATAAAAAGGAGAAGAATTATTATTCCAATCACGAGCCACTTCATACGTATCATCCTTTCACTCCGTACCCATTATCGACAAGTTTATTCATCATTAAACAGAATCCTTTAAAATTGAATATAAAAATTTTTCTAAAAATAAAAAGGGATTTTGACATTTTATATCGAAATATATTATTTGAACATATCGTCGGGGAACATATTTGGATGATATGTAGCACGAAGAACAGAAAATTTAACTGCAGTGGAGGGATACATAATGGCAGATCGTCGCAATTTATTTTTCTTTTATGGTGATGACAAAGCAACGCTCGTTGAAAAAATGAAACCAATCTATCGTATTTTAGAAGAGAATGGTTTTACCATATTAGATCATTCAAAAAATGCAAACGCTATCGTCAGTGTTGGAGATGATGCAACTTTCTTACAAGCCGTTCGTCAAACTGGTTTTAGAGAAGATTGTTTATACGCAGGGATTTCTACGAAAGATGAAACTTCTTTCTACTGCGATTTCCATATTGATCACGTCGATACAGCCCTTCAAGAAATTACAAAAAATGAAATTGAAGTGCGAAAATATCCAACAATTCAGGTAGATGTAGATCACGGTACATCTTTCCATTGTTTAAATGAGTTCTCATTACGCTCTAGCATTATTAAAACATTCGTTGTAGATGTTCACGTTGATGATCTATATTTCGAAACATTTAGAGGGGACGGTTTAGTTGTTTCTACCCCAACAGGAAGTACAGCTTACAATAAATCATTACATGGTGCGGTTGTTGATCCGCTTATCCCATGCTTCCAAGTAAGCGAATTAGCATCTTTAAATAACAACACATACCGTACGCTCGGTTCACCATTCATTTTAAATCACGAGCGTACACTAACTTTAAAACTACGACCAGACGGTAACGATTATCCAGTTATCGGTATGGATAATGAAGCGCTTAGCATTAAACAAGTGGAAAAAGCTGTTGTACGCTTAAGCGATAAACAAATTAAAACAGTTAAATTAAAAAACAATTCCTTCTGGGAAAAAGTACAAAGAACATTTTTATAGCATTAAAATAACCGCCGAATTATGGGATCCCATAA
>NZ_WIPE01000047.1:0-18872 GCF_009760835.1 Bacillus sp. EE-W1
CTCCATCTGATTTGTGTTACGGGTGAAACCCAACAATTCAGGTGGAGATGAATTGCCGTCAGAAGGTAGTCTGAACTCTTTTGTTTTTTTGTCTTACGATACAATCTGCCCTTAGATAAGGAGGGAATATATCTTAAGATAACGAAATTGGATAATAATCATCATTTGTTGACCTTGACTAAAAATAAATAAAATGTGTTACAATGATGATAGAGTATATAGTATGAATTTTGCATAAAATAAAGAAGACAGAAGCCTGAGAAACTTCTGCCTTGTGTAACCTAACTTACTATTGTGGTGGTAGTAGATGCGGTTATAAGACAATTACATTAACGTTTTAGCCGAGAACCGCCCTTACCTTTTCCACGAAGCAGGGTGGTTCTCGCTTTTTTGTATACAGAAATTAGCCACGGACCGACGTATCTTCTACCGATGACAACGCCAGCTCCGGTTAGGATACCATACACTAATTTAATTACAAACATCGCGATCATTCTATCACCTCCCCCCTTTTTTCAAAATGGAAGAGATGATTATCACACCTACTAGTTATAGCTTATTAAGTTACATTTCAATTGTATTATGTTTTAAAATAGGGAACAAGACAAATGAATACGGATATGAGGTGCAGCATGAAAAAATTAATTACTTATGACCCTGAAATCCAGATGGCATATCTGTATGTAATTCCATTCACTTCAGAAATTGAGATTGAATCGACTGAAGAGTTGGAAGAAAATCCAAAACTGAATGTAGATATAGATCAATTTGATCGTATAGTGGGGATTGAATTTTTTGGAGAAAATGCTCGTAAATTAAAAGGATTAACAAATAGAAGTAAAATATATAAAAAGAAAGCTTCAAATGATAATAAATACATATACTCATTTAGAATTTCTCAGGATATTCATTTGCAAAAAGTGTTATTTCAAAACGTTGTATTTTATTTTGCGGATAAGAAGTATGAAGAATTTATTGGTTTTGATATTATCAAGCCATCTTTGTATGACCATGAAATATTAGATTCTTTAAGTGAGTGCTAGGAGGGAAGAGGACTCGATTGAATGGGTTCTCTTTTTCATTTAGCGATGAGGGGAATCTTGACGATAGAAAACTAAGACAAAATCCTTATTGCAAACTTAAAAAGCGCCTTGGGAGAGAGGCGCTCTTTAGGTGAATGTATTGTAACGACTATTCGGTTTATTATATGTAAGTTGCTGAGGAAGTGATTTATAAAAAACATTATTGTCAAACGGATTTTTTTTATAAATTTATAAAACTTTTCCATACAGTACGTCGTCTAATATATGGGAAGGAGGAAATGATGTGGATGAATTAACGGTAGAAGCGTTTGAAATAGAAGATAAGGAACTCCTTATCGATGAAATCATGAACAAGTATGGACAAGAAGTGTTACAACTTGTGTATTCATATGTAAATAATAAAGAGGTTGCTGAGGATGTAACGCAAGATATATTTGTGAAATGTTATAAATCTCTTCATACATACAAAGGGAAGTCGAATGTGAAAACGTGGTTATGGAGAATTGCGATTAATCAATGTAAGGACTATATAAAGAGTTGGTATAACAAAAAGGTGATCGTGGCAGAGGATGAATCTGCTTATATGGGGGTTCAAAATGATAGTGTCGAACAAATTGTCATTCAAAATGCGGAGGACCGTGAGCTCGCTTCTGCAGTGATGAGTTTACCGGTAAAATATCGAGAGGTGATTTATCTATTTTATTATGAAGAATTATCAATTAAAGAGATTGCTATTGTAATAGACGTGAAAGAAAACACGATAAAAACGAGACTGAAAAAAGCGAAGGAGCTTTTGAAGAAAGGATTGGAGGAATAATCAAATGGAAGATCGATTAAAAGGCCTGCGAAAATCAATGGAGAATACAACGTTTAAACATTTGAGTTTTTCTGATCAACACCGAAAGCGGGTGCGCGAAAAAATCAATGCATCACACGAAAAGGAAGAGGACATCTCTTTAGCCATTTTACAACTCCTCAGTAATGAAAAAACAGGATACGAATTGTCACAGCTGCTACGAGGGAGAGGGATTCGAAAATTCGAAGGAAATGAAGGGTTTTTATATACCGTATTACATCGCCTAGAGCAGAATCGTTTTATTCAATCAAGTTGGGATCATGAAGGAGCGAAATATTATCAATTAAATGATAAAGGAAGAAAGATGCTGCGAAAGGCAGAGAAAAATGCTACGAAGGTACAATTTATACTAAAAGGCTTAGTACAGGAGTGAGGCGAAATTGAATAAAAAAGGGGAGCGTTTTGTAAGCGAAGTTACGAATCATATTAAATCAAAAGAAGCAAAGAGCTTTGTAGCAACTGAACTAGATTTTCACTTAAAACAGGCAAAGAACACATGGATAGAAAAAGGCTTGAGTGAGGAAATTGCTGAAAATAAAGCTGTAGAACAAATGGGAAGTCCTGTTAAACTAGGGCAGGAGCTTAATAAACTGCATAAGCCAAAGGTGGATTGGTTCTTACTTATTTTATTAGTGGCTGCTATGGGGTTAGGGTTTTTACCAATAATCGCTCTTGGGCATACGAACGATTTACTAATGAACAAAGTAATTTTTGTGATTATCGGCATTGCAACAGCTATTGGAATGATGCTACTTGATTATCGAAAGTTAGAGAGGCTCGGGTGGTTATTTTATACAATCGGAGTACTTATTCTGTTAACGTTAAAATGTTTTCCGACTGGTTACGTGATTGGGGAAGCAATAATAAAAATTGGCCCCATCAAAATTGACTGTTTGATGACGATACCATTCTTTTTTCTAGCTTGGGCTTCTTTTTTCAATAATAGTAGGTTAAAGTTTATGCATCTTCTCATGTTGTACGTATTTTCTTTATATTTATTTTTAATTACATCAGTTCTGGTACCAATTTTTATTTATATCACGATGGTATTCGTTATGCTTTGGTGGAGTAAGTTAGGAAAGAAAACGGCATGGCTCATTACGATGTTACCCATTTTTCTCTTTATTATTAGGGATCTATTTTCCTGGTCTGCTGTAAAAGAATACCGGATAGCTAGAATTTTAGGATTTATAAACCCAGCGCATGATCAATGGGATTTACGTTTACAAGAGGCGATGTCTTCAGCAGGTTGGTTTGGTACATATGGAAATATAAAGTCTATCCCTGCTGCTCATACTGATTTTGTATTCGCGAGTTTGACTTACTATTATGGATATGTGCTTGCGCTAGTTCTTGTCATTATTCTTTCTCTGTTTGCAGTAAGAATAATGAACATAGCTTATATAATAAATGATGGTTATGGTAAATTGCTTCTCGTTGGCGGAGTAACTCTTTTTATAATCCATTTTATTTGTAACGTTGGCATGATTTTAGGATTATTACCGCGTACTTCTATATCATTACCTTTTATTAGCTACGGATTGATACCAACTCTATTTCATGCATTTATAATGGGAATTGTGCTGAGTGTATATCGACGTAAAGATATGTCGTTTAGAATGAGAAAAACACCTTGATACTTATTATAAGTTGTATATGAAATTCATTATTATGATCAAGTATAGACGTAAATAGAGAGCAGAAGAGGGTTATGATAAATAACCCTCTTTTCGTGTTTAAATAAGTGCACTCTCTTTAATAGAAATACATAATTCAGAACGAGAGATTGATTCAGCTAGTTGTTGTAAATAGGAGTATTCTTCCGCATTTTTTTCGGAAGTGTTAGGATCTAATAAAGGTGAAGATAGAAGTACATTCAGTGTAAGTATGTCTGCATCATGAGAAGTGATGTTATAACCTGCAAATACTGGGCGTTTTAAGTCTTTTACTGTTTGAATCATTTTATGGAATTTCGTAACACTTATACGGATTGTTGCTAGTGGAAAACATTTTTCGCTAGGGTTATCGATAGTCTTTCTAATTTTATAATCGTATACGTAATAGTACTTTTCTTGTTCTTCTAGTTTTTGCAATTCTTTCGTTAATAAATGGTATGTATCTGTAAGACCGGTTGTGAGTGCATCGTGTTCTGCGCCAACTAATAATGTGATAGGTCTTGGTGATGAGATTGAGAGAGGGCGGATGTTTAGGGCGGTAAAAGTAGGATTAGATTGTAAAATGGTATGTAATTTTTCGGTAGGAAACACGCCGTCATAAATAGCAATAAAATAATGGTTCATCTTGTCACTCCTTAGCTTTTTCTAAACTGATATATTCTACTTTTAAGGTATAAATCCTGCACAAAAAAGAAACACCTTGATTAGTATCAAGGTGTAATAAGCTCAAAACTCTCCGAATCAGCCCCAAGTATAAAAGGACTAACCTCGCCAACGCTATAAAGTTGCAATTCATGCATTGCGCGCGTGCAAGCAGTGTAGAACAATCTACGAACGCTCTCATCGCTGTACACATCCTTAGAAGCATCGTAAATAATAACAGCATCAAATTCGATACCTTTCGCTAAGTAAGCAGGGATCACGACAATGCCTTGCTCATACTCGGCTGAGTTACTTTTCACAAGTTTAATATTGTCGATATGACGAAGTGCTTCGTAGGCAGCGGCGCTTTCAGCTGCAGATTTACATATAATTGCGATCGTATTGTGCTGCTCTTTTTGTAGTTCAGCAACTTTGGCAGTAATATGCTCGTGCAGTTCGCTGTCATTTGATACTTTCGTCACTGTAGGTTTCTCACCGTCACGTTCAAAGGCGTGAATGTTCTTGCCCTCCGGTACGAGAGTGCGTGTAAATTCAATAATTGGTTTTGTTGAGCGATAGCTACGAGTTAAGTTGATGCCGTTCGTTTCATCTGGTCCGTATAAGCTAGTAAGTGTGTTGAAATTCACTGCTTCACTCGCATGGGCAAATATCGCTTGGTTAAAGTCTCCGAGTACAGTCATTCTTGCAGCAGGGAAGAGACGTTTTAAAAACTCAAATTGAAACGGTGAATAATCTTGTGCTTCGTCTACGAGTACATGTTTAATCGATCTATTCGTTTGGAAGCCTTCAATTAATTCTTTTAACAGTAAAAATGGAGTCGCATCCTCGTAATATAACTTTCCTTCATCAAGCATGTTTACTGTTAAGGAGCAAATGTCATCCCATTCCTTCGGCTTTTCTCCAGTAACCCATGATGCATCTGTGAAGAGTTGTTTATATATGCCTGTGAAATTGATGAAACGCAATGTTTGAACGCCTTTACGAAGCGGCTTCAATTTTTTACGAACAATCATACGTCCAAGTACTTTCGTTTCTTTCTCAAAATCATTAAAGGAGTTGTCGTCAAACTCGCCTTTTTTCTGTAAATATTTATAAGCCTTTTGATATTCATCTTTACTCAGTAATTCAATTTCCTCTTCTACCCAAGGCTTTTTCAGCTCTGTTTTTTCAATTGCATCTATTTGTTTATTTAGCCAATCTGTTAACTTTTCAATTCGATTATGGAAACGGAGGGAGGAGTCAGTGTTGTAAAATTGTTCTGTAATTTCTTTAGCAGAAACAATTAACTTTCCTCTAAATTTCATTCCTCTAAATAACATGCCTGAAGATTCAAGAGATTGTCTGTACGTTCTAATCATTTCAAAAAATTGAGTGGATGCTTTAAAGCGAATGCTCGCATTTCTCGTTTTATAGGTAGGGCTATTCGTTTCAGTTAACATATATTCTAATTGTTCATAAGGGTCTTCAACATCAAATGACTTACTGAGTCTATGGTTTAAATATTCTTGGAATGTCACTTGCTGCATATTTTCTTCACCGAGTTCAGGTAGTACGTTAGAAACGTAGCTATTGAACATAGAGTTAGGGGAGAAGAGAATAATTTGATCTGCTTTTAGCCATTCGCGATATTTATATAGTAAGTAGGCGATTCGTTGCAGGGCAGCTGACGTTTTACCACTACCAGCAGCTCCTTGCACGATAAGAAGTCGGCCTTCATCGTGACGGATAATTTCATTTTGCTCGCGCTGAATTGTAGCGACGATGCTCTGCATATGTTTGTTCGTACCTTTTCCGAGCGCTTGTTGCAAGATTTCATCACCAATTGTAAGGCTCGTATCGAACATAGAATCAATCTCGCCATTTTGAATAATGTATTGTAATTTTTTCTCCACATTACCGTGGATTACGCCGCCTGGTGTACTGTATTCAGCCGGTCCTGGTGGATAATCGTAGTACACACTCGAAATAGGTGCGCGCCAGTCATATATAAGAAAGTTTTCCCCGCTTGCATCAGTAAGTGTAGCTACGCCGATATAAATTTTCTCCGCAGCAGATTCTCCTTCTTCTTTAAAATCAATTCGTCCGAAATAAGGTGCTTTATGCATACGTCTTAATGCGGCAAGTCGATTAAAGGTGTGCTTATGGGTAATTTGTGTGACAGCTAGTGACTGAGCTTGTTGTCTCAAGTTGATAACTGTTTCAAGATAATCATCGAAAGTATCAGTATTCACTTTCACGTCATCCCAAAAGTGTTTACGAATATTGATTACTTCTGCCCGACGTCTGCCAGTTTCGTTTTCCAGTTTATCAATTTGCTCCGTAATCGTTTCTATTACGGTATCCAATCGTTTTTGCTCTAAATCAAGTTTTTTGTTCATACGTAAGCACTCCTTTAAAAGTGAAAAATAGAGGTTGACTGAAGATGTGTTTTGGTGTACAATTAAGATACGGATAAATACGTTCTGTGTATTTTTGAAAACGTGTTTCTGTACTAATTTAACATAGTTTCTTAATTTAATCAATGATAATAAGATAAACCTTGGTTCCGTGTGGCGTGAATCGAGGTTTTTTTGTGTTTTTCTTTAAGGGAGAATTGTAATTTTATTGAGAAGAATGTAAGTAAACCAAAGAAGAAAATCGGGAATAGGGGGATACTGATGGAAAAATATTTTGAGGAAGCACATCGTTTTTGTTCTTGTAATAGAAAGCACTTAGAAAAGAATGTTATATGTGGTTGTTTCTATTGTTTAGAAATTTTCCATCCAGAAAAAATTACAGAGTGGTGGGATGATGATAACACAGCAGTTTGTCCGCATTGCGGGATTGATTCTATTATCGGAGAAAGTTCTGGATTTAAAATAAAAGAAACGTTTTTAAGTGAAATGCATAAAAGATGGTTTTAGTTAAATGAATGACAAAATCAACTTTCGTTAATGAAGAGGATACATAAAAAAGCTCGGGCTAATCCCGAGCTTTTCATTATTTCTTTTCTTCTTTCTTATCGTCAGCTTTTTGCTCTTTGAAAAGATCTTTTAAATCTTTATCTTCAACTTTTACGTCAGCTTTTTTGATTTCTTTCATCATAAGATCGTTCATGAATTCAGCGTCTTGTGCTTTCTTCGCAACTAACTCTTTTTTCAGGTCAGCTTTTGATTGCTCGAATGATTTTTCTGGCTCTTTAATGTCTGTAACTTTAATGATGTGGTAACCGAATTGTGTTTTTACAGGTTCGCTTACTTCATCTTTTTTCAGTTTATAAGCAGCATCTTCGAATTCTTTAACCATTTTACCATGTTCGAAGAATCCTAAGTCGCCACCTTTTTCTTTTGAACCAGTATCTTCAGAGTATTGTTTCGCTAACTCTTCGAAAGATTTACCTTGTCCAAGTTCCTCTTTAACTTTTTTCGCAGTCGCTTCATCTTTTACAAGAATGTGGCTTGCTTTAACTTCAGGCTTGTAGTTATCTTTTAATTCTTTATCAGTGATTGTTTTCTCGATAGCTTTTTCTTGAGCTAATTGAGCACGCACACCAGTTTTTAAAGTTTCTTCTTTAATACCTTGTTGTTTTAATAGTGTATCGAATTGATCACCGTATTGTTTTTTCATTTCATCGAACTTTTTGTCTACTTCTTTGTCTTCAACTTTGTAGTTTTTAATAAGTACTTTTTCCATAACCATGTTGTTTAGTACTTGTTTACCAGCTTGTGTCTTCATTTGATTGTAGAACTCGTCTTTTGTAATGTCACCAGCTTTAGATGTAACGATTTTGTCTGATGATGATCCTGTTCCACATGCTGATAATGCGATTACACTTGTTGCGGCTAAGGCAAGCATAGCTTTCTTCATTCGATAAACACTCCTACTATTATGTATTTTTAATTTATCCTACACCAATGAATTTTAGTTCATAAGAGCCCGATTAAGTCTCACTGATACTTTTGCTTTGTATATTGGTAAAGCGCGCTTAACAGGGCTTACCGAGGCTGAGGATAAAGTTAAGATGCGTGTCATTTATTTCATAGTATAAGCAATATGTACAAAATTTAATATATCATATTTCGACTCGATTTCATATTGATAAAGAAAATTTAACCAGTGCGTGTCAGATTTTGAAGGTGTTCCATATTGGGCGCATGCCGCATATACAGAAAAGAGGAGGGGATGGGGATGAATTCTCAACTTATTTTATTACTTGTACTGTTTATTTTATTGGTTATAGTAGGTATAATTTGCTTATAGAGGAAAAAAGTGAGGAAGGGGCTTCCTTCCTCACTTTCCATGAAATATAATTTCTATATAACTAGAAATTAATAAAATTGTTATACATACATTAATAACCCGAAAGACACCGGGTTGGCGGCTCGCAGCTATTTGTTTTCGTTCACACAGTGTATGTGTCATGAAATTCGTGTAAAATATAACAAGAAGTGCGAATGCGACAAAAACAACTGTTATAAGTGTCATGAGGCGAGACCTCCTTTTGGTAAAATACATATACTTTATATATTGTATCATACGATATTTTGTTCGTGTTATAAAATTCAGAAATAGAAGACTTTGTGTTAGAAAGAGAGGGAGAAAATGGACGTTGTTAGAAGATTAGAACAAGCTGAATACTACGTAGACCTACTATTTAAAATGATTGATGAAGAAAAGTGTCCATTTTATTCTTTGATCATAAAGAAAAAAGCTCGTAAAAAAGATATTGAACGTATACTAAATCTTTGTGAAATATTGAACGAGCAATATGTAGTGGAGAAAGCAGAAGGGCTTCTTTTGTTCGATGCGCTGTTAGATCAATTTGAAAAAGCGCTTCCACATCAGCTCGAAGTACACGAAACTGCGGAAGCGCTAGCAAAACAAGGTTTATTTAAGCCGCTTATGAATGAATTCTTAAGCATGATTGCGAAACAATAAATAGATTACTTCTTAACTAACTTCTGATCGGATTCCGTAAAATTCTCCTCAATATTCTCTAATGATTTCTCAAAAATATCGATGAAGTCTTGTCCGTAAATGTTGCGCAAGATAGCGATAAGTTCGATATTTTCTGGGAACTTACCATAGAAATTACGAAGTGCAAGAGCCCCATTAAATACAGAGTTATTTTCAGGATCATACTCCTCCATTAAGCGAAGTAGTAATTCTTCCCCTTTGTCTGTAATCTCAATGTACGTATTTCGTTTATCATCTTCTTTTTTTGAGAATACAAGATAGCCGCGTTCTTCCAGCTTTTTCGAGAAGTTAAACGCCGTTGATACGTGCATAACTCCAAACTTAGCAATCTCAGAAATAGAAGCCCCTTTTAAATGATAAGCGATTGACAAAATATGATGCTCATTAATGTTTAAATCGTAAGGCTTAATCCACTGTTGCCAATCTTTCTCTACACATTTCCATAACGCTTTCGATAATTGAGCAATGCGTTGGCTGAAAATCATCGCTTCTTTTACCGAGTAATCTTTTTCTCCACTTTTCATTTACTCACCCACTTTAACATTCTTTTTCATTACTATCTATTATGCCAGTAAAGTAAAAATTAATAAAGTCTTTTTGTGAGAATTGTGAAAATTTTTCGGAAAAATGACATTCTATACAAATCATGCATAACTATGGAAGCGTTTTATGAGTCGTGAATACATGTGTTGTCCTTACATGTTAAGTGATAACATATATTGTAAATGCATAAAAACACGGCATATCTGTGTGATATGCCGTGTTAAGGTCGATTTATATAAAAAATATTTGTTATATGCAAAAAACTAAGCAGGAATTTGTTTACGCCTTTTCCGGAACAGCTTCTTGTAGTTTCTCAATTGATTTTTGAATGTCCAAAATCTCTTTCTCAATATGGCGTTTGTTTTGAGAAATGTCTTGCTTCCAGTTAGAAATCGTATCGTGCATATCGTCTTTTAATTCTTGAAACACTTCTTTACCTTCTGAAGCAGTTTCAACGATTTGACGTTTTAATAATTTTGTATCAGCTGTAATATCAGCTAAAGTCTTTTTAATATCATTTCCTTTTTCTTTTAACTTACCGCGCATAGCTTTGCCAGAAGAAGGAGTAGAGAAAAGAACGGCTAGTCCAGCAACTGCTCCGCCGCAAATGACACCTGTAATAAAGGATTTAGCTTTTGACATAAAAGGAAACCTCCTTATTTTTTGTTCGTATTCATGATGTGAAAAAATATGCATATCTTTAAGATAAGGGAAAGAAAATTGTGCGGTGCACGTTCCCTGGCATCTTGAGTGAAGAAACAAGCCTTGCAATATTTAATCACGTTAGGAAAGTGGCTTGTTATGTATTACTTCTTATTATAGTGTCACTATTTCACACTATTTGCAATTGTACTTGCGATGTTCTGTAAATTTTCCATTGTGTATTCATTTTGATGTGATTTCCAAACAGCACCGAAACCATCGTTTTCACCGTAGCGTGGAATTAAATGAAGGTGGAAGTGGAACACAGTTTGTCCAGCTTTTTCACCGTTATTGTTAAGTAGGTTAAAGCCAACTGGGTTAAACTCTGCTTTAATCGCATTTGCGATTTTCGGAACGACAGAAAAAATGTGTGATGCGATTTCTGGCGTTAATGCAAAAATGTCTTGTTTGTGAACTTTTGGAATAACAAGGGTATGTCCTTTTGTTACTTGACTAATATCTAAAAATGCAAGCACATGTTCATCTTCGTATACTTTTGAGCAAGGGATTTGCCCGTCAATAATTTTACAAAAAATACAATTATCTGCTGTATGATTCATTGATCTCATCCTTTCAAGTAGCCTTAGCCGTATTTTACCATAATTATATAAGAGAACAAACACGAAAAACAGGAAGCTGACTCAGCTTCCTGTTTTCTGAAGAGGGATTGAAAAAGCATTATCGTAATTTACGTTTCGCAGACACCTCATTTATTTAAGAAATGCACGGTAAATCGGCTAAAGTTTCTGCCGTAGACACCCCATTTTCAAGTGAAATGAATTGCAATCTTTATAAAAGGAAATTGTTTATTTTTTAAAACAGTATATGCTCTTTCGGAGACACCCCGTTTCTAAAATGAAACAAATGATCTGGTTATGTGTAAATTTCTTTGTCCAACATGGACACCCCATTTCATGATGACTTAACTATGTTGTTGTACTCATCAATTGGTGGTCGCTTTTTCAATGTGTTCCTTCTTCACTAATTATGATGTCCGCTTTCGTAAAAATATATGCTAACAAATTTAAAATTTTTTTAAGACATCGATACTATGTAGTACAGCGCCATTTTTGGTAAGATGAATATAGAAAATACTAATGAAGAAAGTGGTGTCGTATGAGCGAGTTATTGCGTGTAGAAAATGTTACAGGAGGATATACGAAGCGCCCTGTACTAAAAGATGTTTCGTTCTCTGTTAATAAAGGCGAACTTGTCGGCTTAATTGGTTTAAATGGAGCTGGTAAAAGTACGACGATTAAACATATTATCGGTTTAATGGAACCGAAAAAAGGAACTGTCACAATTAATGGGAAAACAATTCGTGATGATATGACAGCGTACCGTTCTAGCTTTTCGTTCATCCCAGAAACACCAGTATTATATGATGAGCTAACGCTAGAAGAACATTTGAAGCTAACAGCGATGGCGTACGATGTCGATGAAAAACAATATGAAGAACGTGTAGGACAACTATTACAAGAATTTCGCATGAAAAATCGTTTGAAATGGTTTCCGTCTCATTTCTCAAAAGGGATGAAACAAAAAGTAATGATTATGAGTGCGTTTTTAGTGGAACCATCTCTTTACATTGTGGACGAACCTTTCGTAGGGCTTGATCCGTTAGCGATTCAATCACTTCTTCAAATGATGGATCACATGAAAAAAAGCGGTGCAGGAATCTTAATGAGTACACATATTTTAGCGACAGCAGAGCGTTATTGTGATTCGTTCATTATTCTGCATCAAGGTGAAGTAAGAGCGAAGGGAACATTAGCTGAACTACAATCACAGTTTAATATGCCGGGTGCAACGTTAGATGATATTTATATTGCATTAACGAAGGAAGAAGATTATGAATAGCACAGCATTATGGAAAGAACGATTTCGTCACTTTCTAAAAGAAGTTCGTACATATAGTAAATACGTATTTAATGATCATTTGAAATTTATTTTTGTATTTATCATCGGCGCAGGAGCGTATTATTACCAGCAGTGGTTACAAACGCTAACACCGTCGTTTCCGACAGCACTCGTTATGGCAGTGTTGCTTGGACTTGTATTAACGGCCGGATCGATACAAACGTTATTAAAAGAAGCAGATCTCGTTTACTTACTGCCAGTGGAAGAAAAGTTAAAACCTTATTTCACAAAGGCATTTCTCTTTACGTTTATGATTCAGTTATACATAATCGCCATCGTAGCGGCAGCACTAGCCCCGTTATACTTCCAGCAAATGAAACAAACAGGAGCGGTTTACATATGGATTGTACTCGCGTTTGTTATCGTAAAAGCGTGGAACTTATTCGTAGCATGGGAAAAGTCATTTTTAACAGATCAAAATATACAAAGAGCTGATTGGTTCATTCGTTTTATTTTAAACGGCTTATTTGTTTATTTCCTTGTAGAGCGTACTTCCGTTATGTTTATTGGTGGAATCGTCCTTCTCATGGTGTTATACCTCGTAGTACTGCATCAAATGGTGAAGGGAAAGCCGCTAAACTGGGAGTATTTAATTTCTGAAGAAGGTAAGAAGATGATGCTGCTGTATCGCATAGCGAATATGTTCGTTGATGTACCGGCATTAAAAGAAAGAGTAGCACGGAGAAAATGGCTCGATTTCATTCTTTCGATGATTGGTGAAAAACGTACCTATTTATACTTATATACGAGAACGTTTTTACGATCTGGTAACTATTTCGGCTTGTATGTGCGCCTGCTCGCTCTTGGAGGAGTTATTCTTTACTTCATTCCGTTTTTATATGGACGATTTATCGTAAGCCTTATCTTCCTATACTTAATCGGTTATCAGCTCTTAACTTTATGGAAGCATCACCGCATGAAGATTTGGCTTGATTTGTATCCGGTCGGGGGAGAAGAGAAGAAGAAAGATTTTCTTACTTTATTAAATGCAATCCTTATTATCGGTAGCGTGATATTTACAGTTATATTCGCCCTTGCGACGAAAGATTTCATGATGACGGGCATTTTATTAGTCGTAAGCATAGTATTTAGTATCGGTTTCGTTTATCAATACGGGGCGAAACGTATTGAGCGTTTAAATTGAAGGGAATGAACCTATGATTACATACGAAGAGAAGGTTATAAAAGAATTGGAGCAGTGGAAAGCTACATTCATGAAAGATTCTTCTATGATGACACGGTTCTCTAAGAAAGTGCAGACGAAAGTACAACAGCTTATTCCGGCGAAAGTGCAAAAAGTATTAACAGAAACGATTCGGATGATGGTGCAAACGATTAGTGCCGGATCAAACTTTATAAAGCCGAAATTAAAAGAGACGAACTGGTCATTGCAAAGAAGAGACGACGAAGTACGTAAAAAAATGGATGAGTACAAAAAAATAGCAGCGGCAGAAGGAGCGGGGACGGGAGCAGGCGGTATTCTCCTTGGCCTTGCTGACTTTCCGCTTTTACTCGGCATTAAAATTAAATTTTTATTCGATGCAGCAACATTGTACGGATTTGATACGAGCGACAAAGAAGAGCGCCTTTTTATCCTTCACGTTTTCCAACTTGCCTTTTCAAGTGACGACCACCGAAAAGAAATATGGAAAGCCATCGAAACGTGGGATACAGAAGAAGAAAACCATATGGACTGGGAAAAGTTCCAAACAGAGTACCGAGACTATATCGATTTAGCAAAAATGCTTCAGCTCGTACCAATAATCGGTGCCCCGGTCGGCGCGTATGCGAACTATCAATTACTGCAAAGACTTGGGGAAGTAACGATGAATTGTTATCGTATGCGATTGCTGAATAGGAATTAAAAAGAAAGCATCCTAAATGTGTGATTTAGGATGCTTTTTTGTTTTAATGATTAATGCATCAAAAGAAGAAGGTATAATTCAGATTGTCTTTTCAGTGTTTTAGGCTGAAATTAGTAGTGGAGGTAGTTGACATGTAATAAGGTAATTATGACTCTAGATGATCTAATTCCCATCCAACAACTGAATAATTTTAACGTTTAATAATTGAAACAAAGAAATTTCTGTTTTTCTGGTCTTTTACATGACCAGAAACTCGAATCATACCACCACTAGCGGCAGGTTTAATATCAACTTTAGTCACTATAACATCAATATTTTCTTTTTTCTTCATATGTTCTATGGCAGCTGTAGCAGCTTTTTCTTTTTCTATATTTCTATCATGCATAATTTTTAGTGTACATCCTATAGTTAAAGTTATAATTGTGATCATGATTAAAATTATGATGTTTTTCTTTTTTAATTCCCTCATACAATCCCTCCTGGAATTATCTTGTAATTAATACTATAAATTATTTTTAAGGAGAGGGAAATATAAGTAATACGGTTAGTGGTGAATTTCTTGTTCGTTTATCAAGAATAAGTTTGGAATCATAAAGAAACTTGGGAAGCTATTGAAATACCTAGTTCTGTATCATTACATAATTTTATAAATAGTTGCATCAAAATAAATTGTTATTGCTTTTCGGAGTTTGCTTTATGATGCGGACACATTTGATGTACTAGGTGTCCTTACGTTTTTTAATAGTTTGTATGTTTCTCGACTGTACTTAAGGGATGCAAAAAACACTTATAGATACAATCTATGAGTGTTTTTGGTGGTATGGGTTTATTTAGGCGTTCATTATAATCTTATCTCGCCCTAAATTCGTCTGGAGCACAGAAGTTAGGTGGGGACGAACAAAACCCCCACTGATAAAAATTTTACTTTATTCGTCGCCCCAATATGCAACTTCATAATTTTGGGATTTATTTATTACAACGTAAAGTTTTTTTTGGTTATTGTTTTTATCATACCCTCTAACTCTAATAAAGCCCGCAAGTTCTAATTGTTGAATTTTTACATCGGTTACCACAAAATCTATTTTTTTCTTTTTTCATAGTTTCTATTGCAACTTCAGCAGCCTTTTCTTTTGCAGCATTTTGGTCATGAATAAACTTTGCTATATAACCTATGATTAACATCATAATTATTACGGATAATAATATGAAAATATTTTGTTTCTTATTGAGAATCATCTAAATTCCAACCCATGATAGAATAATTTTGTTTTTTGCTTACTGTGACATAAAACTTTCTTTTTTTATCATTTTCCGCATATCCTCTAACCTCAATAACCCCCCCTTGAAAAGCGGATTTAATATCGACTTTAGTTACTATAACATCTATATTTTCTTTTGTTTTTATATGTTGTATAGCAGCTTCAGCAGCTCTTTCTTTTGTTATATTTCTATCGTGAATAAAGGATGCAGTACAGCCTATGGCAAAAATTATAACTGTTACAATGATTAAGATTATAATCCTTTTCTTTTTTGATTGATCCATATGTATCTCCTGAAATTTCTTTATATTATTTTTTATAAAGAAATAATATAAAACAAATCGTGAACTAATCGTATTTTAGTTCGAAATTTTTGGTGGTTGAAATGGTACTGATATGATAGTTATTAGCGTATTCAACTGCAACACTAAATTCTTTGTTTTTGTCATCCGTTACATAACCAGATATAAAAATTGTTTGAAGATCATTTGGAGTGAATTTATGTTTAGTAATAGTTACATCTACGTTTTCCTCCTCCTTGAAGTATTTAAGAGTTTCTTCTTTAGCCTTATTAACGATTTGTTGTTCCTTATTTTATTATTTTAATATCCATATTTATCCTCCAATGATGGCATCTTGATTATATAAAATATCGTGATAGAAGGAATGTTTTTAGTGAAAAAAGCACTCACTTTTTCTGATAACCGGTGCTTTTTATTTCTTATAAAGAACATTCTTGAATTAAAGAAAAAACTTAAATAATTATGTTGACGTGAAACTATTAAATTTAGTGTTTAAAATTCAAATTATTAGACGCTGAAATAGAACCAATATGATAATCATTAGCGTATTGGACTGAAGCGGTAAACTTTTTACTTTTGTCATTTGTTACATAACCTGAGATAAGGATAGTTTGAAAATCTTTTTGTCCAAATTTATGATCAGTGATTGTTACATCTAAGCTCTCTGTTTCTTTAAAATATTTAATAGTTACCTCTTCTGCCTTTGTTACTATTTCTTTTTCTTCATTTGTTTTATTATTCATACTGCATCCTCCTAAAAGGATAAGTGTAAGAATAATGAATAATCTTATACTATATTTTTTCACGAATAATCACTCCATTAATAGTGCGTTATATTCCTTTTCACTAAATTTTATATTCACTGAACATTGTGGGGTAGGGTTATAAAGAAAAGCATTCTAAATTACCCGGGTACTTAGTTTTTAAGCTCTAAATTTTTTGAATGAGACATGGAGCTTATATGATATTCTCCGCCACCATATTCTACATCCGCAGAAAAAGTTTTACTTTTGTCATCTCTAACATGTCCATTTATAAAAACTGTTTGAAAATCATTGGGAGTGTTAGTATTTTAATTTTAAACTTTTACTTTTAGAAATTGAACCTATCGTGTATTTATCTCGGCTATATTGAATAGTTATATTAAATGTTTTGTCTCTATCATCTTTGACATGACCAGAAATATAAATGGATTGTAAGTCTTTAGGACCAAACTCATGTCCAGTAATTACTACGTCCAAATCTTGCTTTTCCTTAAAGTATGTAATGGTTGTCGCTTTTGCTTCTTTTACTACTTGTTCTTCTTTGTTTTTTTGATCCATCGTACATCCCCCTAAAGTACTTAAAATAAATATAAATAATAAACAAAAGCTAAATTTTTTAATAGTAATATCCATATTTATCCTCCGTAAATGTTATCTTAATTATAAGAATATATCAAATGTTGTAGGAGAAAAATGTTTTGAGTAATAAAAATGAAGTTTTAGATTCTACTTTTTATCAATTAGCAGACACTACGTAGGAATCTGATAAATATATTGAAGAAGTTGTTATTACCAATAAAGATGGTCGAAGTTTACAAGTATAGGAAAAAGGAGGAACATTCCACGATAAATCGGAATGGACGCAGCGGTCTTTGAACGAGATATAAATGGGTAAAAGCAAGTTATGGTAGATTTCCGAGGAACAGAAGGGGATAAAATTATAGAGAAAAACTCTTTAGGCATTCCGATGAAGCCAGGGAAGGTATGAAGGATTTAAAAACAGATACAAATTATTTTGTTAAGAAAGAAATTCATATGCTAAAGTATTTTACGCAAAAAAGACACCTTAAGGTGTCTTCAATAGACTTGGTAACCAAACTCTATATATTATATTAATCTTAAATATTATTAAATTTTTTTAGATTTATTATTAATAATTTAATTTAAAGTTTTCAGAACGAGATATAGAACCGACCCTATATTCCCCATCACCAAATTCTACATCTACTGAGAATTCTTTACTTTTATCATCTTTAACATAACCATCTATAAATACAGTTTGAAAATCATTTGGAGGAAAGCTATGCCCTGTAATTACTACATCTAAATTATGTTTTTCTTTAAAATATTGAATGGTTGTTTCTTCTGCTCTATTAACGATTTGTTGTTCCTCATTTTTTTGATCTATAGTGCATCCTCCTAAAAGGATAAGTGTAAAAATAAAGAATAATCTTATACCGTATTTTTTCATGAATAATCACTCCATAAATGTTGCGTTATATTTCTCTTCACTAAATTTTATATCCACAGAACATTGTGTGGTGGGGGATAAAGAAAGGGGTCTTTAAAAGAGTGCCTTTTCTTTATTATTTTAAATGTAAATTTTCACTTGTAGAGATAGAACCTATTGTATATTCATCTCCACCGTATTCTATTGTAATATTAAATGTTTTGCTTTCATCATTTTTTATATAGCCGGAGATAAAGATACCTTGTAAATCACTTGGAGCAAATCTATAATCAGTGATTACTACATCTAAGTCTTGTTTTTCTTTGAAGTATTGGATTGTCCTTTCTTGTGCCTTTTCAACTATTTGTTGTTCAGTATTTTTTTGATCTATAGTACATCCCCCTAAAATACTTGAAATAAATATAAAGAATAGAAAAAAACTAATTTTTTTGATTTTAATATCCATATTTATCCTCCAGTAATGGCATCTTGATTATATAAAATATCGTGATAGAAGGAATGTTTTTAGTGAAAAAAGCACTCACTTTTTCTGGTAGCGGGTGCTTTTTAGTTTTCTTTCTTATAAGGAATACTCCTGAATTAAAGAAACAAACTTAAATAGTTATGTTGAAGTGAAACCGTTAGATTTAGTGTTTTAAATCAAAACCTTCAGATGTGGAAATGGAACCGATGTGATAATCATCTTTATAATCAATTGAAGTAGTAAATTTCTTATTTGTATCATCTTTGATATGACCCGTTATAAAAATAGTTTCGATATCATTAGAAGGAAATCTATGATTTGTAATAGTCACTTCTAAATTCTCTTTTTCTTTGAAATACTGAATGGTTTCTTCTGTTGCTTTATTAACG
>NZ_WIPE01000047.1:18882-30315 GCF_009760835.1 Bacillus sp. EE-W1
TTCAGTATTTTTTTGATCTATAGTACATCCTCCTAAAAGGATAAGTGTGAAAGTAAAGAATAATCTTATAGCATATTTTTTCACGAATAATCACTCCATGAATGTTGCGTTATATTCCTCTTCACTAAATTGTATATCCACAGAATATGTTGTGGCTGGGTATAAAGAAACGGGACTCTAAAGTAAAAAGGTTATTAGTTTTTAAGTTTTAAATTTTTAATGTTGGGAGTTAGGCTTATTGAATAGTCATCCTAGCTTATATGCACATGAAATAATTAGAATTAATATAAATTCCCAACAAAAATATATTGTATTTTTATATTAATTTCACTCATCATAACTAATACTTTCAACCTTATATTTATCTTTATAATTTATATCTGCAGTTATTTTACGATTTGGATTATTGGTTACATGACCCGACACAAAAATTACTCCAAAATCTGCAGGGCCGAATTCGACTTTTGTCACTGTAACATCTAGTTTTTTATCCTCTTTAAAATGTTGGATTGCGATCTTTGTTGCTTTTTCTTTTAATGCTATTTCTTCATCATTTTTTTGTTTGTTCATATACATCAACCCTCCAATAAAAAGTATTATTATAATTACTATTAACAAAAATCCCTTTTTTTTCAAAAAAATCACCCTCTTCTAATAATAAACTATTTATTATAGGGGTAAAAGAATGAAAGAAAGTGCAGTTTTAGATCAAACTTATTATGATTTGGCAAAGGGAGCTTGTAGGAATAATTTAGGTGGAAATTATGAGATAAAGGATTATATAGATCAAAAAAAGTTTTACAGACATGAAAAGTAGGAGAAACATTCCACGATAAACCGGAATGGGCGCAGTAGTCTTTTTATTAGATGTGAATGGGGAAAAGCAAGTTATGGTAGCTTTCCGAGGAACAGAAGGGGATAAAATTATAAAGAAAAACTCTTTAGGCGTTCCGATGAAGCTAGGGAAGGTATGAGGGATTTAAAAACAGATACAAATCATTTTGTTAATAAAAAAATTTATATGCTAAAATATTTTACGTAAAAAAGACACTCTAGTGAGTGTCTAATAATTATTCTTTTAATTTTAGATTTTTAGAGTATGATCTAGAACTTATATTATACTCTCCACCCCCATATTCTACACCTACTCCAAACGTTTTGCTTTCATCTCCTTTAACATGTCCATCTATAAAAACAGTTTGAAAATCATTGGGGGAGAACTCATGTCCTGTAATTACTACATCTAGCTCCTCTCTTTCTTTAAAATATTTAATGGTTATCTCTTCTGCCTTTGCTACTATTTCTTTTTCTTCATTTGTTTTATTATTCATACTGCATCCCCCTAAAAGTATAAGTGTAAGGATAATGAATAATCTTATACCATATTTTTTCAATCAAAATCCCTCCATTAATGTTATTCTATATTTAGAATATATTAAATTATCTGGGAGGGGAAATGTTTTGAATGAAAATGATAAAGTTTTAGATTCTAGTTATTATCAAATGTCAAGGTTTGCTTATCGTGGTGATGAGAAGTTAGGAAACAGTATTGAGGTCACCGACAACAAAGGTAATCCTTTACAAAAATGGGAAGTAAGCGAGACGTTCCACGACAAACAAACCGGAATGGATGCAGTAGCCTTTGAACGAGATGTCGATGGGAAAAAGCAAGTTATGGTAGCTTTCCGAGGTACAGAAGGGGACAAAATTATAGAGAAAAACTCTTTAGGCATTCCGATGAAGCCAGGGGAAGGTATGAAGGATTTAAAAACGGATACTAATCATTTTGTATTACGAGAAGGTGTTCATGAACCAGCAGCACCTCCTGTAGCAGGGACTGAGAATGAAGGTTCAAAGAAATATTGGAATGAAGAGAATCAGCGCTGGGAAACACATAATCAATTCGAACAAGCTGAAAGGGTCATGAAACAAGTAACGGATACATACAAGGACAGGGATGATGTGGAGATATATACGACGGGTCATTCGTTAGGGGGAGCTTTAGCGGAATATGCAGCGGCATCTAATGATAATGTAAGATGTATGTCATGGAATGCGCCGAGTGCAAAACATTTGTTACCGCCTGATTTACAAGAAAGAGTAAATAATGGTGAGTTTAATAATAGAATTGTAAGTGTTGTTCACGGAAATGATTCAATTGGCTATGGACCATTTGGTGCATATGAAAGTCATATAGGATCGACTTATGCGGTAACCCCACCAATTTCGAAAGAAGAAATGTCAAAGCTATCATTACAGCAAAAGCTTGGGATGGATGTTACTCGATTTTTGAATTCGATAAGTGGCCCTGGTTATCATTATCAAACAGATCAGAACTTCCGGTTTGGAGAGAATGGGTCTTTATCCAATAAATACTTGTTAAATGTAGACACGAATGAAAGAGTTTATGATTCACCAGGCGCGTTATTAGGCGGGGGAGAAATTCGTGTAGTGGTAGAGAATTTAGAACAAGCCGTAAGAGATATGAAGCGAAACGCACAAGAATTTCAAGATAGAGTACCGAGGTTAATTTCTAATATGATGACACTATTAGAAACGGCTGAAAGTAGACGGGTAGAAGCTAAAGTAAATAATATACGTGCACATGTAGAGCATTTAAGTTTTTGGTACATACGAACAGCAACGGAAATTTCAGATTTTATTGAGAAGAAAGCCGATGATTATAAGAAGACGGATCAACAATATTAAGGGAGAAGATTAGGATGCCGAGAATTTACTTAAATGAAGAAGCATTGAACCAAGCTTTACAACAATTTGACCATATGATTCAAGACTTAAATCATAATAAAAGAGTTGTAAGTAATGTACATAATTTACTCTTATCAAGCTGGTCGCAACTTGGAGTGGGGAAGAAGGCTATTAGCGATTTAGAATCTTTTAAAAAAGATATCGAAAGAAGGATGGAAGAATTAGAGTCTGATAAAAGAGAGTTAAAGGGTGCGATTGATTTATTAAAAGCGCTGGACCAAAGCTATGATTATATGGGTCCTAAATATTAAATTACAAGAAGCACTCACAAAGGTGCTTTTTGTAGTTTAACTGGATTAAAGGTTATTGTAGTCATTATTAAGGAATATGATCCTAGATCCATAATGTAGATTGAAAAGTAATATACAGTTTTGAATCAAACTTGCAAATGATGATTTTTTATTTTACAATTTATTTACCGACCGGTAAGTAAAAATAAGTGAGGTACAGTATGACAAAGAATTTACAAACATCGCAAAACATTGTAGAGGCATCATTTAAACTTATGGCAGAGCACGGCATTGAGAAGATGAGTCTTTCCATGATCGCGAAAGAGGTAGGTATTTCAAAACCGGCTATTTATTATCATTTTTCTTCTAAAGAAGCGTTAGTCGATTTTTTATTTGAAGAAATTTTTTCTGGGTATCATTTCGTGAGTTATTTCGATAAAGAACAATATACGAAAGAAAACTTTGCAGAAAAGTTAATTGCCGATGGTTTACATATGCTTTCTGAATATGAAGGGCAAGAAGGAATATTACGCGTTATAAATGAATTCATCGTAACTGCATCGCGAAATGAAAAGTATCAGAAACGCTTATTTGAAATACAAGAAGATTTCTTAAATGGTTTCCATGATTTATTGAAGAAAGGTGTGGAACTTGACGTTGTGTCACAACAGGCAACGGAAGAAAATGCTCATACGTTAGCGCTCGTAATCGATAATATGAGTAATTACATGTTAATGGGATTCCAGTTAAAGTATAAAGAAATTTGGATTCGAAATGTGAAAAACGTCTTGAAGGAGGAATAAAAGTGAAAATGCAAAAAAACTGGTGGCTCGGTTTTCTCGGATTTATTGGGATTTATAAAATACCAGGTATGATTGAAGCTTTTCAAGCAGATGGAAGTTGGATGAAGTTAATTGGCTTCATTTGGCTACTTTGGTTCGGATATTTTATTCCTGAGAAGAAAGAAGATTAAATTTCAATTTTATGTAAAGTTATGTAAAATATAGATTGAGAGTATTCGTATATTAGATTACTAGATTTGGAGTGGTTACATGGATCCATTGAAAAATGAAATTAACCCTGACATGGTCAAGGTGTGGAAAGTTCGTGCTGTAATTGAAGAAGGAATCGGTATTCTCGTCATTTTAGCTTACCTTTTCCTCATGATAAAGTTTGATTGGTGGGCGTGGATTTTGTACGTGTTAATCGGGTTAACGGTTGCACTAGCGCCATTGGAGTACTTCGTATTCCCGAAACTTCGTCAACGTTATTATAGCTATCAACTAAATGAAGAAGAACTTGAAATTCAGCACGGTCTTTTCGTCGTAAAGCGCGTATTAGTACCGATGATTCGTGTACAGCACGTGACGATTGAACAAGGTCCAATTATGAGAAAATATGGATTAGCAGAATTACACATTTCAACAGCGGCAACTTCTCACAGCATCCCAGGCTTAACGATGTATGAAGCAGAAATGTTGAAAACGAAAATCGCAGAATTAGCGAAAGTGAGTGATGAGGATGTATAAGAGGCAGCATCCAATCACGATGTTATTAGAATTAAAAATAACAGATTTTATCCCACTCATTATTTTCATGTTTAGTTTAAATGGAAAATTCCCGTTTTGGTATTTAATTCCCGCTGCATTCGGTTTACTCACTGTTTTTTCAGCGTTTGAAAAATGGTATTACACAACGTATTGGGTTGAAAATAACGTATTACATGTAAAACAAGGGCTCTTTGTGAAGAAGGAGAGCTACTTAAATAAAGAACGTGTTCAAACGATTAATACAAGTTCTAACGTGCTATATCAAATGCTTGGCTTAAAAAAGATTCAAATCGAAACAGCTGGGGGAGGCGACGATGCAGAAGTAAGCTTAGCTGGTATTACAGTAGAAGAAGCAACAGAGCTTATTGCCATGCTAAATGATCCAACCCCAGAAGTGAAAACAGAAGAAACATCAGAAGAAGTAGTAGAAAAAGAAATCGTTACAGAAGAAAAACAAGCGACTGAATATAAATTAACTTGGAAAGAAATTTTGCTAGCGTCTGTTACATCTGGTCAGTTTGGACTATTATTCTCATTAATCTTTTTCGTGTATCACCAAGTAGATGAGTACATTCCGAAATGGATAGAGAATGGCGTCAAGTCGTATGTAATGGAACATGATATATATGGCTGGATTTTCATGATAGCTATTTTGATTGTCCTTTCATGGATTATATCGACAATCGGTTATGCGCTAAAACATGGAGATTTCACAGTGAATCGAAGAAATGATGAAGTCCGCATTTCGCAAGGATTACTTGAGAAAAAAGAACTCGTCCTAAAATTGCACCGCATTCAAGGTATTACGATAAAAGAAAGTATTTTGCGTCAGCCATTCGGTTATTGTGCTGTACAAGTAGAAGTGATTCAAGGTAAAGGACTGGGTGACGAGAAAGAAAAAGTTACACTGCATCCTATCATTCGAAAAGATCGCGTACAACAGTTACTCGCACATTTACAACTACCATATGAACTGAATACAAACATTATTTCATTACCAAAAGCAGCATTACGTCGTTACTTAATTGATAGTTTTATATTCTTCGCAATGCTAGCAATCCCGCTTACTGGAATAAGTATATACTTTGAAAAGTATTACATCATGTGGGCATTCATTCCGCTCGCGTTCCTCATCTTTACACTTGGATACGCAACATTTAAAACAAATGGTTACAGTGTAAACGGAGAGCAAATTACGCTTGTATATCGCAGCGTCGGCAAATATACAGGGCTTGTTAGAAGAAGGCACGTCCAATCAATGGAAAAGACACAATCCTATTTCCAGCGCCGTGCAAATCTATGTACGTACAAATTCTCTAACGCATCATCGGATTATAAATTAGAGCATACGAGAGTAGAAGATGCGGAGAGAATGCAGGATTGGTATAAGAAGAGAATGAGTGAGAATTAACTTGAAAAAGCTTGCCTATTATGAAAGGCAGGCTTTTTTTATTATAGGAAAATGAGTGACTTAATTCATATATTAGTAAAGCTACAGCGCACATATATCAATACATATCAAAAAAGGTAGTATGCTTCTATTTTAGGAAAATCTGTGGAATTTTTGATATGAATGGTATACTAATATAGAAAAAGTATTAGGAGGCTATATATGATAAGTCAGTTAAAAAGAGAAGCACTTGAGGCATTAAAAGGAAAATGGGGATTAGCGGTAGGGGCAACCTTATTAGTCGGAATCCTTATTGGAGCTGTTGAAATTTTAACTACAGGTATTTTCTCGATATTTTGGGGTTGGGAAGAAGCAAATGAGTCACTTACAGTAACTATTATTGCAATGTTTATTATCGGTCCGTTAACAGTAGGTGCTTCTTATTTTGTTTTAAATGTAATTCGCGGGACTAATGCTCGTATTAATCATATATTTAGATGGTTTAACGATGGAAGTAAGTTTATGAAATCGTTTTCAACATATTTACTAATGAATGTGTACTTGGTTCTATGGACATTACTTCTTATTATTCCAGGTATTATTAAATCATTTTCTTATTCTATGACATATTTTATTTTGAATGATCATCCAGAATATACAGCGAATCAAGCGATTACTGAAAGCCGTCGTATGATGAATGGACATAAAATGGATTACTTTTTACTATGCTTAAGTTTCTTAGGTTGGTTCATTTTAAGTATTCTTACTTTAGGAATCGGTTTCTTATGGTTAGTACCTTATTTCTACACGACATCAGCTGCATTTTATGAAGAGATTTCAAAAGAATATTATAAAAAAGAAGACACTACTTTCTAATAACCACCTATCCCCTAAAGAATATAGGGCACAGATAGTTTAGATGTTCTGTTTATGGGGAGCACTTCAGGATAAGGTATAGGTTTTTATATAAAAATTCTGCCCGCTATGTTTTAGCATAGAGGGCTATTTTTTCATGTGAAAATAATGAATAATATATGTGAAACAAAAAAGCGAGGTGAATGAGAGTGAGCAAGTTTTTAATTCCGTATTCATTTTCTATATTAAGTTTCTTTATTTCAGTAACGGCACTTGATTTATATGATAGGATAGGAAAAAATGATGAGATGACTTCGCCAAACATAATTGGAAAGATAATTCAATCTACTGCGCAAATGGGAGTCCTTACATTATATTTCGGAGTACCTATCATTTTAGGTGGCTGTCTACTTGGGGAATTATTGTTTAGAGGTATCATTTTACGATTTAAACTAAGCTATATTATATCTTTATTATTATATTTACTTTTAGCTTGTAGTATTGTTTCAGTAACAGTTGGGATTCCAACTACATATGAAGATTCTAATATTTTTTTCATGGGAATAACTATGATTTGCGCTGTTACATTCTTTGTGGGCCGGAATATATCGGAAAAAACAAGTTAATAATGGAGTGACAGAATGAAATACACTTGTCCGTGCTGCGGTTATAGAACAATAGAAGAACCACCAGGTAACATATGAAATTTGTAATATATGTTATTGGGAAGATGATGAGGTTCAGTTTAACGGTCCTGACTTTGAAGGCGGGGCGGATGAAGTTTCGTTAAGACAAGCACAGAAAAATTTCATTACATTGGGTGCTTGCGAGGAATGTTTTGTGCAATCAGTTAGAAAGCCAAATAGTGAAGATGTGAAGGACGCTAGTTGGAAGCAAATTTAGTAAGTAAAATGTTATTACTCAATTTATCAGGAGTAATAACATTTTTTTTATGCAATGATGAAAGAATTAACGCCGTCTTATAAGATAAAATAGTAAAGATGATACAGTAATAGGAAGGCCAGTATCCAGAAAAGCTTCTAAATAAAAGGATAGAAAATCTCTGTCATTAAACCACATAAAGAATAAATGATTGTAGGAAATACCTAACAGTATAAATAAAGGAATACCGATCTTTAATTCGTGACTTCCTTTTATTTTTCTATAACAAAATTCACCTAATAAACAACCGATAAGAACAGGAATGCTTCCAAGAATTAAAAACATAATAATAGATACCCAAATCGGTCCCCATGAATCCGCATAATTTGGAACTAGTGTATACTGTAAAACGTTCACAATGATAGAAAAAACCAGTAAGCATATTAAATAACTAATAGAAAATTTTTTCAATGGAATCATCCTTATAAAAGTTCACTTTATTTTTATGAACATATAAACCTCTTTGAATTATAGATTAAATATATAAGGATAATCAATTTGTATGCATTTCATGTTTATGGATATATTTTCAACGAATATAAATGTATAGATGTATAGTCAATTGTGAGTATTTGATGTTATCATATTGAATGATATGGAAATTTTTAATAGAAGAAGCAACGAACAATTCAAAGGTAATGAAGCCTTTGTGGTATAAAGAAAATATTTATTATTACTCAGCGATATTAAAAATAAGATACGTATTTATATAAATTTAGTAGAAATGGGGGTTTTAAAAAGGAATGAGTATAAGTATAACAAGGCAAAAAATTTTAGCGGCCGCTTCTCAAATTGTGCAATGTAAAGGGGTTGCTAAGTTAACCTTAGAAGCGGTAGCAAAAGAGGCGGGGATAAGTAAAGGTGGATTGTTGTATCACTTTTCAACTAAAGAAGCTTTAATAGAGGGCATGATACTCAAAGGGACGGAGGAGTATCAAGACGCTATTCACAATAAAGTAGCGGAGGACTTAGAGAAGAAAGGAAGGTGGGTACGTTCTTTTGTAGAGGAAAGATTAAGTAATGAGGGAAGAGTAGAAGAGCTGGGTAGTAGTATGATGGCAGCATTAATGCTAAAGCCTGAATTACTTGAACCGTTAAAACAATCATTTCAGCAACTGCAAAATAAAATAGAAAATGATGAGATAGATTCAGTTTGTGCCACAATTATTAGATTAGCGGCAGATGGATTATGGTATTCGGAATATTTAGGGGTTGGAAGACTAAGCCCCGAATTAAGAGAAAAAGTGATTCAAGCTCTTATTTTTAATTCATATAAATAGAATATACGAACTATATAATGTAAAACAATTCACCATTGCTTATTTAATGCACTGGTGAATTGTTTTTTTTATTAGAAAAATAGAACAATTTCATAGAGTATTGAATTATAACCGTCCAGACGGTATAGTAATATTTGGTTTAAGAGGAAAATGAAACAAAAAAAGAATAAAAAATATTTTTAGCACACTATTCGAAAGGATAGGCCGCAAAGCTTAGAGTCTACGGTAATACATATTGGTTACTAAGATCGTCTGGTTGCACATTTTTGATGCAACCGGACGGTCTTTTTTTGTTATATAAATATAAAAAATAGGAGGGAATTATGCAAATGAAAAGTACTAAGAGGCATATTTCGATGGTTTCATTAGTTTTTCTAGTATTATTTTCAGTGCTAAATGTGTGGGCTCCAGTTATTCAAGCCGCTGTGATAAAAAATCCAGTGGACGAGATTAATATCTCCCGTACTGATGGTACAACGTCTGAACCATATCAAGCCTCAGATGGCATGAAAGTAGAAGTGAAGTGGTCAGCTAAAGAAAAAATAAAAAGTGGAGATCAATTCACAATTGATATGCCAAAAGAATTTAGAAAAGATCTTATGAATATGAGTTTTCCTTTAAAAGATGCTGAAGGAAAAACAGTTGGTACATGTGAGATGAAAAAAGGTCTATTGACATGTACTATGGGTGATTACGTAGAAGGAAAGAATAACGTTAAAGGTTCTTTATTCGTAGAATTCTACTTTGGGCTAGAAGCATATGATGGTGTCAAAGAAATTCCATTAGAATTTAACGTTGATGGTCAAATCGTAAATAAAGAAGTAAGTGTAAATAATACGACAGAGAGACCGAAGCCACATCCCAATACAGATAATCTATTGAAATGGGGTTCTTATAATCAAGAAGATCCATCAATTGCTGATTGGCTTGTATATGTAAATGCAACTGGAACAGAAATGCAAGATCTTAAATTAACAGACACATTAGGACCTGGGCATGAATTAATTACAGATAGCTTAGTATTAGAAGAGGCTGTATTTGAAGATGGCTATGCACCAACAAATATTAAGCCAGCAGATTTATCTAAAATTAAAATCAATGCAACGAAAACTGGATTTACAATTGAATTTCCAGACAGTTCAAAAGGTTATATTTTAAGATATAAAACAAAGATTACCAATCCCGCTGCAAAGCCTCATAAAAATACAGTGAAATTAGAAGGCAAAAATATTAAAACTGAAGAAAAAGTAGGAGAAGTATTCGTAAGTGGTGGGGGAGGAACTGGTTCAGGCGACGATCATCCACCTAGTATTGAAAAGAATATAGTTGATGAGAGTGGTAAGCTTGTAGAGAATCAGCAGTTAGCGCAAATGGATCAACCTATTCAATATCAAGTTGGTACACATATACCAAACGATCCTCCTAAATACACATCTATGGTAATTAGTGATGATTTAGAAGATGTATTAGAAGTATTAGAGGCAAAAGTGTATGATCAAAATGGCCAAGATATTACTTCTAAAGGAACACTAAAGATAGATAAACAAAAAAGTGAAGTAACATTTACGTTCGGTGAGAGTTTTGACTATAAGTCATATGAAGACCAGATAATTAACCTTAGTATTAAGGCGAAAATTAAAGCTAATGCAGACTTATCTTCTTACGTAGATAAGAAGATTCCTAATAAGGCAGAATTACATTTTGATGATAAAACATTAACATCGAAAGAAGTAAATGTTACACCGCCTGAAGCTCCAAAAGAAGGTACAGTATCGATTCATAAAATAGATGCTGAGAATCCGAACAAAGGGTTAAAAGGTGCCGAATTTGAAGTTCGAAATAGTGCAAATGAAGTTGTTGCAAAACTGATAACGGACGAAAACGGCTTTTCAGTACCTCAAACTTTAGCTCCTGGGACGTATAAAGTTTATGAAAAAGTAGCACCTGAGGGATATCAAAAATTAACAAGTCCGGTAGAGGTTACACTTCAAGCTGGAGAAACAAAAGCAATTGAAATTAAAAATACTTTGCAAAAGGGTCAAATTGAATTAAAGAAAATTGATTCAGAAAATGGTGAAAAACCATTAGCAAATGCAGAGTTTGATATAGTAAAAGACGGTGTAGTAGTTGAGCATATTATTACAGATAAAGATGGTAAGGCAATTTCTAAACCGTTAGCGCCAGGAAAATATATTTTAAAAGAAACGAAAGCGCCTGAAGGATACCAATTAAAAGAAACAGAATTCGAAGTAAATGTAACAGGGGACGGTATATTCCCGATAACAGTAGAAAATGCAATGACAGACAAAGGTAATGTAGAAATTACAAAGGTGGACAAAGAAAACGGTTCAGTATTAGCGGGTGTCGAATTTGAAGTCCAAGATGAGAAAGGTGAAGTAGTAAGAAAAGTAACGACG
>NZ_WIPE01000047.1:30325-31391 GCF_009760835.1 Bacillus sp. EE-W1
ATTAGTAGAGACGAAAAGCTTACCAGGTTATAAGAAACTAACAGAGCCAGTGTCATTTGAAATTACAAAAGGTATGACGAAAGTCCTATCATTAAAAGTAGAGAATGAACAGTTAGAAAACGGTTCAGTAGAAATTACAAAAGTGGATAAAGATAGCCAGAAAGCATTAAAAGGCGTAGTCTTCGAAGTACGAGATGAAAAAGATAAAGTAGTAAAAAAAGTAACAACAGATAAAGAAGGAAAAGCAAACGTTTCAGATCTTTCAGTAGGAAAGTACAAATTAGTAGAGACGAAAAGCTTACCAGGTTACAAGAAACTAACAGAGCCAGTATCGTTTGAAATTACAAAAGGTATGACGAAAGTCCTATTATTAAAAGTAGAGAATGAACAGTTAGATAAAGGTTCAGTAGAAGTTACAAAAGTGGATAAAGACAGTCAAAAAGCATTAGAAGGCGTAGTCTTCGAAGTGCAAGATGAGCAAGGAAAAGTAGTAACGAAAGTGACAACAGATAAAGAAGGAAAAGCAAACATTCCAGACCTATCTGTAGGGAGTTACAAATTAGTAGAGGTAGAAAGTTTACTAGGTTATAAAAAGCTAGAAAAACCAGTATCATTTGAAATTACAAAAGGTATGACGAAAGTCCTATTATTAAAAGTAGAGAATGAACAGTTAGATAAAGGTTCAGTAGAAGTTACAAAAGTGGATAAAGACAGTCAAAAAGCATTAGAAGGCGTAGTCTTCGAAGTGCAAGATGAGCAAGGAAAAGTAGTAACGAAAGTGACAACAGATAAAGAAGGAAAAGCAAACATTCCAGACCTATCTGTAGGGAGTTACAAATTAGTAGAGGTAGAAAGTTTACTAGGTTATAAAAAGTTAGAAAAGCCAGTATCATTTGAAATCAAAAAAGGCATGACCGAAGTTCTATCATTAAAAGTAGAAAATGAAATGGTGGATACAGGGAATGTAGAGATAACAAAAATAGATAAAGATAGTAAAGCACCATTAGAAAATGTTGTATTTGAAGTACGTGATTTAAAAGGTAAAGTAGTTGCAAAAGTAACAACG
>NZ_WIPE01000047.1:31401-32152 GCF_009760835.1 Bacillus sp. EE-W1
AGTAGTAAAAAAAGTAACAACAGATAAAGATGGAAAAGCAAAAATTGCAGACCTATCAGTAGGAAAGTACAAACTAGTAGAAGTAGAAAGTTTACCAGGCTATAAGAAACTAACAGAGCCAGTATCATTTGAAATCAAAAAAGGCATGATCGAGGTACTATCATTAAAAATAGAAAATGAAATGGTAGATACGGGAAATGTAGAGATAACAAAGATAGATAAAGATAATAAGGCACCGTTAGCGGGAGTAACGTTCGTTGTCCAAGATGAGAAAGGTAACGAAGTTAAAAAAGTAACGACAGATAAAGAAGGAAAAGCAAACGTTTCAGATTTATCTATTGGGAAGTATGAGTTGGTGGAGGTAGAAACACCAGCAGGATACAAACCACTTGAAAAACCAATTTTATTCGAAATTGAAAAGGGTAGAGTAACAGCGTTAAAGCTAACAGTCGAAAATGAATTAGTGGATACAGGAAATGTAGAAATTACAAAAGTAGACAAAGAAAATAAAGATGCTTTAGCTGATGCAGTATTTGATATTCAAGATGAAGCAGGACAAGTAGTCGCTAAAATAACGACAGATAAAAAAGGACAAGCAAAAGTTACTAATTTATCAGTTGGAACATATAAGTTAGTAGAAGTGAAAGCACCAAAAGGATATAAGCAATTAGTAGATCCGATTACTTTCCAAATTGAAAAAGGCATGACAAAATCTCTTGCTTTAACAGTCGAAAATGAAATGTTAGACAAG
>NZ_WIPE01000047.1:32418-33275 GCF_009760835.1 Bacillus sp. EE-W1
AAGTCTTATCATTGAAAATAGAGAATGAATTGGTAGACAAAGGTACTTTAGAAGTTACAAAAGTGGACAAAGAAAGTGGCACAGTATTAGCAGGCGTAACTTTCGAAGTGCAAGATGAACAAGGAAAAGTAGTAACGAAAGTAACGACAGACAAGGATGGAAAAGCAACCGTTTCAGGTTTATCCATAGGAACATATAAGTTAGTAGAGGTAGAAAGTTTACTAGGTTATAAAAAGTTAGAAAAACCAGTATCATTTGAAATCAAAAAGGGTATGACAGAAGTTTTATCGCTGAAAGTAGAAAACGAACAAGTAGATAAAGGCTCAGTAGAGATTACAAAAGTGGACAAAGACAGTCAGAAGACATTGGCAGGTGTAGTCTTTGAAATCCAAGATGAAGCAGGCAAAGTAGTAACGAAAGTAACGACAGATAAAGAAGGAAAAGCAAACATTTCAGATCTATCAGTAGGAAAATACAAATTAGTAGAGACGGAAAGCTTACTAGGTTATAAAAAGTTAGAAAAACCAGTATCATTTGAAATCAAAAAGGGTATGACAGAAGTTTTATCGCTGAAAGTAGAAAACGAACAAGTAGATAAAGGCTCAGTAGAGATTACAAAAGTGGACAAAGACAGTCAGAAGACATTGGCAGGTGTAGTCTTTGAAATCCAAGATGAAGCAGGCAAAGTAGTAACGAAAGTAACGACAGATAAAGAAGGAAAAGCAAACATTTCAGATCTATCAGTAGGAAAATACAAATTAGTAGAGACGGAAAGCTTACCAGGTTACAAAAAGCTAAGCGAATCAGTATCATTTGAGATTACAAAAGGTATGACAGAAGTTTTATCGCTGAAAGTA
>NZ_WIPE01000021.1:0-13847 GCF_009760835.1 Bacillus sp. EE-W1
AACAAAGCCCCCACTGATTAAAGTTTCACTTTATTATGCGTATTGTTTTATCAGTTGCTTCTATATGAAATAGAAAAGTAAAGAACTTGTTATTTTACTAGAATAAGAGTAGACTTTGAAGTAGATGAATAATAAACGCATGGGAGTTTGTGGATGCAAACTGAGAGTATGACTAATCCGTCATTGACCATTTGAACCTGTTGGATAATGCCAGCGTAGGGAGAGTGTAAAAGCACATGTTCAGGCACTTTGCGTACGCGCAAAGTGCCTTTTTGTGTATCTCCCATCACTATAGTTAGGAGATGAAAAGGATGAATATGAAAGAAATTAGTAAAGTAGTGGATTTGGTGAGAGAGTCTAATCCACTCGTGCATAATATTACAAATGTTGTTGTAACAAATTTTACAGCAAACGGTTTGTTAGCATTAGGAGCATCACCTGTAATGGCGTATGCAAAAGAAGAAGTAGCAGAAATGGCTAGCATTGCGGGAGCCCTTGTTTTAAATATGGGTACACTTCGTCCTGAAGAGGTAGAAGCGATGTTACTTGCTGGTAAATCAGCAAATGTGAATAATGTACCAGTACTATTTGATCCAGTTGGTGCAGGAGCAACATCGTATCGAACAGAAGTTGCGAGACATATTCCGGCTGAAATTGATTTAGCGATTATCCGCGGAAATGCAGCTGAGATAGCGAACGTTATTAATGAGAGATGGGAAATTAAAGGGGTAGACGCTGGTGTTGGAAATGGCAATGTCGTAAGTATTGCAAGGCAGGCAGCGGATGAATTAAATACAGTAGCGGTGATTACTGGAAAAGAAGATGTTGTTACAGATGGAGAACGAACGATCCTTATTCGAAATGGTCACCCTATTTTAACGAAAGTTACGGGAACTGGTTGTTTACTAACTTCTGTAATAGGAGCATTTGTAGCAGTAGAAAAGGATTATGTAAAGGCAGCAGTAGCGGCATTAACGTTTTATGGTGTAGCTGCGGAACTGGCAGCTGCTAAGACAGTGGAAAAGGGACCTGGTAGTTTCCAAATTGAATTTTTAAATCAGTTAGCGAATACCACTTCGGGTGATATTGAGAAGTATGGGAAGATTGAGCTTATATAGTAAGGAGGGGAACTAGATGCCCTGTATTACAAAGGCTGAAATGTCTAGATTATTATCAGTATATTTTATTATGGGAAGTAACAATTGTGCGAAGGAGCCACTACAAGTATTGAGAGATGCACTTGAAGGCGGTATAACAATTTTTCAATTTCGTGAAAAGGGGGAAGGGGCTTTAACGGGAGAGAAACGTATTTGTTTCGCGAAAGAACTACAAGCAGTCTGTAAAGAGTACGGTGTACCATTCATCGTAAATGATGATGTGGAACTAGCTATGGAGTTAGATGCAGATGGCGTGCATGTCGGCCAAGATGATGAAGGAATTACTTCTGTTCGTGAAAAAATGGGTGATAAAATTGTTGGTGTATCTACACATACAATTGAAGAAGCACGCTGGGCAATTGAAAACGGAGCTGATTATTTAGGTGTTGGCCCTATTTTCCCAACGAGTACAAAAAAAGATACGAAAGCAGTTCAAGGAACGAAAGGTTTAGCTCATTTTAGAGAACAAGAAATTACAATACCGATCGTTGGGATTGGTGGCATTACAATTGAAAATACCGCCGGGGTTATAGAAGCCGGTGCGGACGGTGTTTCTGTTATTTCCGCGATTAGTTTAGCTGAATCTCCGTATGAAAGTACGAAGAAGCTAGTTGAGGAAGTAAATAGGGGTTTGTAGGAAAACGGAACTTCACAAAAATAGAAAAGAACATAATGGACAGTTAAAAATATTTAAACAAACGTTTGATTAAAAAAGCACAAACCCTTTAAAATTGTCGGTTTGTGCTTTTTCTTTAAAACATAATTGATATTAGGAGCATTCCAATTCCGATAGAGGTGAATGTTGCGATTAGGCCTGGAATCATAAAGCTATGATTTAAAACATATTTACCAATACCTGTTGTACCAGTGCGATCGAAGTTAATGGCAGCAACGATTGTTCCATAGTTTGGAATGAAGAAATATCCATTTACTGCAGGGAACATTGCGATTAGTAGTGCTGGTGGAATACCGAGTGATAATCCAAGAGGCATTAAAGCACGTACTGTTGCTGCTTGGCTATATAGTAAAATAGATAGAATGAATAATGCGATGGCAAATAGCCATGGTGCACTTGTTACTAGGTGCTGAATTGATCCTTGAATCATATTTAAGTTTCCGTTAAAGAAAGTATCTCCCATCCAAGCGATACCGAAAATAGCAACAACAGCTGTTGCCCCCGCTTTAAAGACGTTACCAGACACGATGCTTTCTACATTTGGTTTGCAGAAAATAATAATAAGAGCTGCGATAGTTAACATAACCATTTCAATTGTGTTTGGCATGGAAAGACGAATTAACTTCCCGTCAACCATCCATCCTGGACGAAGTGCTTCAAATGAACCGAGAAGTACGACAAGGAAAGTTCCTACTAAGAAAAGGATAACGGATAGTTTAGCGCCTTTTAAACCAACAAATTCTTTCTTCTCTTCAATTTTAGGAATCATTCCTTCTTTTAAACGTTTCAAGTATTCAGGGTCTTCATTTAATTCTTTCCCCATTTTGCTAGCAACAAATGCAGCTACCATACAAGCGATGAAGGTAGAAGGAATACTTACTTTTAAAATATCTAATAAGGTGATTTTATAGTCAGCTAGCATTGCTAAAAGTGCAACTGTTGCAGCTGATATAGGGCTAGCTGTAATTGCTTGTTGGGAAGCGATTACGGCAATTGACATTGGTCGTTCCGGTCTAATCCCAGATTCGCGAGAGACTTCTGCGATAACAGGAAGTACAGAATAAGCAACGTGACCAGTTCCTGCGCACAGTGTAAATAAATAAGTAACAATTGGAGCAAAGAATGTAATGCGCTTTGGATTTTTTCGCAATGCTTTCTCAGCTAGATGAACAAGGTAGTCCATTCCTCCAGCAGCTTGCAGTGCACCGGCAGCTGTAATTACTGCTAAAATCATAAGCATTACATCAATAGGAGGAGCTGTAGGTTGTAAGTGGAAGACAAAAACAAGTATTGCCATACCAACGCCACCCATTACTCCTAGACCAACTCCGCCTAGGCGTGCGCCAATAAAAATGCAGAGTAGTAACGTAAGAAATTGTAGCCAAAACATGATAAACTACCTCCGGAATTCATTAGTTAAGATATATTTGAATAATTTAATTTGAACGAAAATTAAAACAAATACCCAAAATAATCCTTGTGTTATATACATTTTTTATTATATAACACAAGAAATGTAACATTCACGAACTTTGTTAAATTATTTCGAAAAAATAATACCTTGAAACTTTACATTTGCATCTCTAAATAGGTAGACATTTTAATTCTTATGTTGTAATCTTTGATAGAGAATAATTTAATTCTCATAGAACTCCCATATCGTTCAACTCGTTCAGCGAGAAAGGCAAACTGATGGAAACATTAGGACGCAAAACTACAGGAGCTAAGGTCGAAAGGCTATGCTAGCCAGTTACCGGACGGATAGGGTTGGTCTTGACCAATGCTCTTTTCATTGGTCTTTTTTTTGTTTATAAACAAATGAGAGCCGTTATCGTTTATTAATAAGGTGTATATTTTAATAGCGTTACTTTATAGTAAGTTAATTAAGAAAGGTGATGTTAATGAGAAGATATTGGCATAAACTATCATTTCTTCAAAAAAATGTATTGTTAACTGTGTTAGTTATTTTGACGCTTGTCGGTACTATGGGAGCGTTAAGTTTTAACATGTTTCAAAATAGCATGATGTCTATATTTGAAAGGCATTCTTTTGAAACAGGAGATACGGTATTACATAAATTAGACGCAGAAATATTGAGAGATGTTGCAAAAGACCCAACAGCAGAAAGAGAAAAGAGAGAGAAGTTAACAGAGAAATTAGATGAATCAACGGAAGAATTGAACAGTGTTGGACAAACCTATATTGTTGGAGCGAAAAAAAATGAAAAAGGTGAGCTACAAATCATTGATTTATCTACAGGTTTAGCAAATGTTGTTGAAGTAAGGCCGGGAGAATATTATAAACAACCAGACCTTTGGATGAAAGCATATGATAAAGTAATGAGCACAAAAAAAGCAAACATGACAGAAGTATATGAAGACGCATTAGGAACATGGGTAACGATATTAGAGCCAATTAAAGATGGAGAAGGTAATATTGTGGCACTTGTTGCAGCTGATGTAGATGCTTCTATTGTTCCTAGTACAAAAGAAAAGTTCATTATACAAGGTTTAATGTTTATTTGTATTTCTGTTTTAATTGCAACTTTTATTCAATTCTTAATTGTGCGTAACGCACTTGCTCCATTGCGGGATTTACGTGAAGGATTGCGCAGAGTCGGTGAAGGTGATTTAAGTATTAAATTAGAGGAAAGACCAGATGATATTGGTATTATTAATGCGTATTTTAATAATACCATTGAGAAGTTTAAAGGAATTATAGATAAAGTGAAGCAGACAGCAGAACAGGTTTCCTCATCTTCGCAAGAATTGTCAGTGAGTACGAAAGAGAATAGTATGGCAGTCCAAGGAATCGTAAGTTCTATAGTTGAGTTAAGGGCTGGCGTTCAATCACAAGAAACTTCAGTACCAAAGTATTTAGGTATTGTATATGAAATGGAAGATAGGATGGAAGAGATAACTAATATTGCAAAACAAATGGCGAAAGAGTCTGAAGGTACGACGCATCATTCAGTAAAAGGAAATGGTGTTATTGAACAGACGATTAATCAAATGAAAATAATACAAAATGCAGTACAAGATTTATCTTCTATCATTCATTCTTTGGAAACAAGATCAAAAGAAATTAGTGATATTGTAAATGTAATTACAGGTATTTCAAATCAAACGAATTCGCTAGCTTTAAATGCTTCTATTGAAGCTTCACGTGCTGAGGCAACTGGAAAGGGATTTGCCGTTGTTGCTGATGAAGTGCGTAAATTAGCAGAGCAGACGGAAGCATCAGCAAAAGATATAGCGAAATTAATAGGGGAAACACAAGTTGAAACGGAAGAAGCTGTTGTTTCAATACAAAAAGCTTCAAAAGAAGTAGAATCCGGAATTAAACTTTTTCAAAGTAGTGGTGCTTTCTTTGAAAAAATTTCAAAATCAGCACAATCTGTTACAAATCAAGTTAGAGTTGTTTCTAGCAATTCAAGTGATATATTGCAAAATAGCCAAAATATTGTTCGTGTTGTAAATGAACTATCACTTATTGCAAATAAGTATGCAAATAGTAGTAATAATATTGAAGAAAGTATGAAAGAACAGGAAATGTCTGTACAAGATATTGCTGAATTAGCTAGTTCTTTAAGCTGGCTTTCACAGGAGTTACAAGAGTTAATAGGGGAATTCAAAAGTTAAATGAAATGATTATACGTGCTTTTGTTTGTTCAATAAAATAAATCATGCTACAATGAAAACGAATTAAGGACCGGGGAGCCAATTGGCTGAGAGGATGTAAACAAACATCGACCCTCAACCTGATCTGGATAATGCCAGCGTAGGGAGTTACTTAAAGTGATGTAGCATATGTTATTCTATAATAACTTGCATACAAGGCTTTCCTACGCAGTAGGAAAGCCTTTTCTTGTTTTAATATTTCATTTTATAAGGGGGATTTTACTATGTCACAACAAGTTACAATTTCATTTTCAGTAGTACCACAAGCGAAGAACAAAGATGTGTATTCTGTTGTTGATAAAGCAATTGAAGTTGTACAACAATCGGGAGTTCGTTATGAAGTAGGGGCAATGGAAACAACGCTGGAAGGAGAATTAGATGTACTTCTTGATATCATTAAACGTGCGCAACAAGCTTGTGTGGATGCTGGAGCAGAAGAAGTGATTACTTCTATTAAAATCCATTATCGTCCAAGCACTGGTGTAACGATAGATGAAAAGGTTTGGAAGTACCGTGATGAATATGCAAAACCAGAAGCAATCTAAAATAATTACAACAATTTGGCTTATCCTTCTCATAGCGATATGGGAAGGATCTGTTTTATTATTTAAAATTGAACCGTGGATTTTACCGAAGCCTTCTGCCATTGTTCAAGAATTAATTGGAATGAAAGATTTACTATTACCGAATACGATGCAAACGTTACAAGAGGTTCTAATCGGACTGTTTTTTGCGATTTTAATTGGGACAAGTATTGCAATTATTATGGATGTTATCCCTTTATTTCGTATTTTAATAAATCCGTTGCTTGTTATTTCGCAAACGATTCCAATCGTTGTACTTGCACCGTTATTTATTATTTGGTTTGGATATGGAATGCTACCGAAAGTAATGGTAGTAATACTCGTTTGTTTCTTCCCGATTGCGCTCAGCATTTTAGAAGGTTTTCAAACGGTAGATAAAAATATGTTGAAGTTGTTGCAAACGATGAAGGCAACGAAATGGCAAGTTTACCAGAAAGTAAAGTTTCCAGCAGTGCTGCCATACTTTTTCTCAGGTTTAAAAATTGCAGTTACATATAGCGTAATGGGAGCAATTATTGGGGAATGGCTCGGTGCAAGCGAAGGGTTAGGAGTTATGCTTACAAGAGCTACAAAATCCTTTCTAACAGCCCGAGTATTTGGTGTGGCGGCAATTATTGTTATGGTGACATTATGTCTGTATTTTATCGTGGAGTTTATGGCAAGAATAACAGCACCATGGATATATAGAAAGGACGGCAGAAAATGAAAAAAGGTTTAAAAGTTATGTTGGCTGCCTTATTAGCAGTAGGTGTAGCTGGATGTAATCCGGCGAAGAAAGAAGAAAGTGCAAGTAAAGATCAAAAAGTAAAAGTAGTATTAGATTGGTTTCCGAATACGAATCATACTGGCCTATATGTAGCGCAAACGAAAGATTATTATAAAAAGCAAGGATTAGATGTAGAGATTATTCAGCCAGGTGATAATGTGACAGCGGAGCAAATGATAGCTTCCGGAAAAGCTGACTTCGCAATAAGCGCACAAGAAAATGTAACGTTGGCTCGTGTGGAAGGTATTCCTGTTGTATCTGTAGGAGCAATCATCCAACATAATACTTCAGCTTTTGCATCACTTAAAAAAGATAATATGACGTCACCAAAAGATTTTGAAGGTAAACGTTACGGCGGCTGGGGAGGACCAGCAGAAGAAGCGACGTTGAAGACAATCATGGAGAAGCATCAAGCTGATTTTAATAAAGTTGAAAAAATCATCTTAGGACAAACAGATTTCTTTAAATCAATCGGTCGTGATGCAGACTTTGAATGGATATATTACGGATGGGATGGAATTGAAGCGAAGCGCCAAGGAAAAGAGTTAAATACGATTATGGTGAAAGACTTAGACCCAGCGCTTGATTTCTATAGTCCTGTTATTATTACGAGTGAAAAACATACGAAGCAAGATAAAGACTTTGTGAAAAAGTTTATGAGTGCAACGACAGAAGGTTATAATTTTGCAATTAAAGAACCGAAAGAAGCTGCTGATATTTTAATTAAAGCAGTTCCAGATGTGAATAAAGAATTAGTACAAGAAAGTCAAAAATGGTTAAGTACGAAATATCAAGATGATGCAAAAACGTGGGGAGTACAGAAGGAAGAAGTTTGGACGAATTACATGAATTTCTTATATGATAACAAAGTTATTAAGAAGAAAATTGATGTGAAAGATGCCTTTACAAATGAGTTCCTTCCAAGTGGAAAATGAGTGGATTACAAATAAAAGAGATTGTAAAAGCTTTTGATGGAAAGAATGTATTAGCAAATATTAGTGCTTCTATACGAGAGGGAGAGTTCGTTTCCTTTGTAGGACCGAGTGGTTGCGGGAAAAGCACATTATTAAATATGATTGCAAATGTTGAAAAACCAACAAGTGGAAATGTAACGTATAAGGATACGCACGTACAAGAGCAAGATGTTGTAAGTTATATGCCGCAGCAGGATTTATTACTACCTTGGCGATCAGCTTTGCAAAATATAGTTCTTCCATTGGAAATCGAAGGGAAACCGAAAAAACAAAGGCTGACAGAGGGAATGGAAGCATTAAAGCAATTTGAACTAGATGAATATGCAGACCATTATCCAGATGAATTGTCTGGTGGTATGCGTCAAAGAATTAGTTTTTTGCGCACATATTTATGTGAAAAGCCAATTATGCTACTTGATGAGCCTTTTGGAAAATTAGATGCCTTTACAAAAATGGAAGTACATAGCTGGCTTTTAAACTCTTGGCACCAAGAGAAGCAAACAATCGTTATGGTTACACATGACTTAGATGAGGCAATCTTACTTTCGGATCGCGTATTTATTTTATCTCAAAGACCAGCATCAATAGTTGGAGAGGTACAAGTGAAATTACCTAGACCAAGAACGATGGATATGTTAACATCACTTGAGTTAAAGAAGGATAAGGAAGAAATTCTGAGAGTATTAGCTCCTTATATGAAAAAATAGAAAAAGCCTCTTAACAGTTTTTAGTATAATTACTGTTAAGAGGCTTTTTTATATAGGGGGAGAAAGATGAAATCTATAGAGCAAATAGTTGATTCATTAACGCCGGATAATCTTGAAGAAGGAAAGTCCTTATTAAAAAATCATATTTTATTAATGAAGTATGGTATGGAACATCATGAATTAAAAGAAGAAGAAATGACAGAAGTTTTAAAGTGGGTTCAAGGCCGGAATCAATTGAGAGAAGATGTTCCAGAATTACGCGATTTACATTTAATTAAAAAGTTTCAAGTGGTATTAGATGAATTTATTCATTCTATAATTTCAAATGGTTATGTGGAAGACGCGGTAGAAGTTTTAGAGAGTATATTAAAAAGTATGGGGGCAGTCGCTCATATTTTAAAAATTATGTTTGTCAGCAAAAGAACAGTTAATAGAAATTCTTTAGAAATGGTAGAAGAGTTAAAAAGAGAGTGCTACAACTTAATGGAACAGCGTGCTGTTGTCGGGTTACATGCTCAAATCTTTCACGTTTTAGGTTTTGTTCATTCAATTCAGTTTGATTTAGAAGAAAGGTCACAGGAACATGGACGATCTGTAATAGGATTTTTAACAGATTTTAAAACGAATGAATTGAAGTCTGTACAACAATTTCAAAACGAAGAGCATATTCCAGAAGTGAAAAATATGGTTAGTAAAGAGTACGGAATAGAATTACAAAGAAGAATTTATATTTGGAAATCGTTAACGCTCATCTTTACAAGTCCATATGCATTAGAAAAGATGTATAAAGAAATTTACGCAGAAAATGAAAAAACGGAGAAGGAACAAAAGAAAAAATAGAGAATAGAATATAACAGAGTAGTTTATACTCTTAATATAACAAATGTTAAAGGAGTGAAAGGATAAAATGACTTTATCAACTGTTCTTCAAATGGTTTTAGCTTGATACGGGAGAAGTCTGCCCATTTTTAACGATTAAGCTAAATTGAAGACAGCAGGTAAAGAACCTTAATCCTTTTTTACGATAATATGTAATGGGTAAGGTGTATTCACCTTACCCATTTTTTATATGCACAATTAAATAAGGATTTTTACTGTGCTCTCTATTTAGCTTATGAACCATAAGTAGAGGAGAGAAAAAAATGAGTATATTAACAGTAGAAAATTTAAGTCATTCATATGGTGAGAAAACCATTTTATATAATGCGTGTTTTCGACTATTAAAGGGCGAGCATGTTGGGTTAGTTGGGAAAAATGGAATTGGAAAATCAACCTTGTTAAGGATTTTAACAGGAGAACTTATACATGATGACGGAAACATTGAATGGTTTCCACATGTGAAGATAGGTTTTTTACAGCAGCATATGGATTTACAAGAGGGGATAACAATTGAAGGATACTTACAAAGTGCATTTTCTAATTTGTATAGGATTGAATGCGAAATGTTAAAAATTGCTGAAGAAATGAATGGAGCAGGAGAAGTAGAAAAACTGTTAGTAAAGTATGGAGAATTACAAACTATATTGGAAAGCTCTAATTTCTATCAAATTCATACAGAAATTGAAGAAGTAGCAATCGGTTTAGGTTTATTTGAAATAGGGTTGAAAAAGGATGTTTCAAAGTTAAGTGGAGGACAGCGAACAAAGTTATTACTTGGGAAGCTCCTTTTAGAAAAAGCTGATGTTTTATTGCTAGATGAGCCAACAAATTATTTAGATACAGCCCATATAGAATGGTTGCAATCGTATTTGAGACTGTATGAAAAAGCTTATGTGATCATTTCACATGACGAAGTATTTTTGAACAGTATTACGAATGTTATTTATCATCTAGAAGAACGGAAAGTGAAGCGGTACGTAGGAAATTATGAAAAATTTGTGCAAAGTTATCAATTGCAAAGGAAACAATTACAATCGGCGCATGCGAAACAGCAAAAAGAAATTGCTCAGTTAGAAACATTTATTCAAAAAAATAAAATTCGAAAAGCGAAACAGGCCAAAAGTCGAGAGAAAGTATTGGAGAAAATGCAAAGGATTGAAAAGGTTAATCATGTACCTCGATCCCGTTTTGATTTCAATGTTTATGAGGAGCCAGTTAGTCGCATATTACAGGCTGAAAAACTAAGGATAGGATATAGTTCTCCGTTATGTCCAGAATTGAATTTGCAAGTAAAAAAAGGAGAAAAGATAGCGATTGTTGGTCATAATGGGATTGGAAAAACGACAATGTTAAAAACGTTATTAGGTCAAATAAAGCCGCTAAGCGGTTCAATTTCTATTGGAGAACGAGTAAATCCTGCTTATTTTGCGCAGGAAGAGTTTGCTTCAGAAACAACACCATTAGAAAAAGTTTGGGCAGAACGACCAGATATGACAAAGAAAGAAGTACGCCAAGCATTAGCAAAGTGTGGATTGAAAGAAGAACATGTATTAAAACCTATTCGTTTATTAAGCGGCGGGGAACAAACGAAAGTACGTTTATGTGAACTTATCGTAACGAAAAGCAATGTTTTAATTTTAGATGAACCGACTAATCATTTGGATATAGAAACAAAGAAGTCTTTGCAGGAAGCGTTACAACAATATAAAGGAACAGTTTTACTTGTCTCACATGAGCCTTCTTTCTATGAAGCATGGATAACAAAAGTATGGAATATAGAAGAATGGGATGCTGAACGATATGAATAAAGAAAAGGCATTAGCTTGTATAAGCTAATGCCTTTTCTTTATGATTAACATGATTTTCGAGAACTCTTACATGAGAATTGTATGAAGAAGCACTCTTATGGTGCGCTTATAAGCGTGCTTTTTCTTATGTTATGTTTATATTTAGATGCCTTTCCCTAATAGGCGACTATCTTTCTTTGTATATATAGATAGTTTGAAATGGAATGAAATCCTATATGTAAAGGATAATGTGATTAGTATGGGAAGACAATAGAACTTAAAGGAAATTCATGTAAAATTCAGATGAACTTCACACGAACTTCATATTATAAACCAAATATAATTATAATAGGTTATTGTAATTATAATTTGTGATTTTTCATTTTTCATAACATTAAAAGTTTGAATTTAGGATAGAGCACTCAAACCTAAATTCAAACTTTAGTGAAATAATTAATGGAGGTTACGCTTAGTTTTCGCTAATGGATGCATTTACAAGTTCGGCGGGAGTGCCTGTTCCTGCCCCTCCGATTGTAACGGATCCACCAGGAGGAATTTCACCATTCCATCCTGCATTCGTAATTACGTAATGATTATTTATTTTACTACTAATTTTAGAATCCCAAACTTGTGTTAAATTGCCGTTATAATCAAATTCTAATTTCCAGTTTTTAATAGGGGTCGTTCCACTATTTTTAATTACAATCGAGAAGTTGTAACCACTTCCCCAATTTGAAGTGACTGAAAAGGTAGCATTACCATTTCCACCAGGAGGTGTTGTATCAGTATCATCTGTTTTTACAATGATAGAAGTAGGCTGTGATTTATTCCCGGCAGCATCTTTTGCAATTATTGAAAATGTGTATTCGGTATTAGATTTTAAGTTTTTGATTGTAATGCTATTTGTTGTTGTACTCCATTTCTCTTCTCCGGCAGTAATTTCATATTCCGTAACTCCTACGTTATCAGTAGATGCAGTCCAGTTTAATTGAACGGAGTTTGAATTTTTATTTGTAACAGCAATATTTTTTACGTTTGTTGGGGGCTCAGTATCTTTTTGAGTAATAGGTCCACCAAGTAATTCTTTTACTAACGTATCAAGCAATTTTGGTCCACTGCAACTATATTTTGGACTTGTACGGCAATCCCCGCTTAGTTCCCAAAACATTGCGCCACTTAGACCCTTTGTCTTTATATAGTCTGTTTTATATTTCATAGATTCGTTGTCATCATAGCTAATAAACGTGCCTGTAGTCGGATTATATAAATAAGGTACTTTCGCTACATCGTTCCAGTGGCGAACAAAACCATTTTTATTAACATAATTAGCTGCTAAATCACCATAATCGTACACACCTGTGTCACCGGTAGAATAATCATCCCAAGTACCTTTAGAAGCGAGCTTTCCGTCACTACCTGGTTTACAAGGTTGGTATTGCCCATTATTTTCTTTTCCGCAACTTTTCCATCCACGTCCGTAAAAAGGTACACCTAATACGAGTTTATCCGCTGGAACCCCTTCATTTGTATAAATGTCTATCGCACCATCTACATAAAATTTTGTATCCGCTGCTGGGTCATTTGGATCTTTGTATAGTGCTGCATTATGGTTAGAAGTAGCTTCCCATCCACCGTGGAAATCATATGTCATAATATTAATCCAATCAAGTATTTGAGAGATCTGCTTTAGCTCTGTATGATCCGCATAACGTTGGCTTGCACCTGATGCGATTGTTAGTAAATATTGTTTCCCATCTTCTGCAGTAGCTTTCGTTAATGCATTTCGAACATCTTGAAGGAGTAGGGTGAAGTTTTGCTTATCTTCAGGACGATAACTACCACCAGGAATCGTTTCAACGCCCGGATATTCCCAATCTAAATCAACGCCATCAAATCCATATTCACGAAGAAAAGCTACTGTAGATTCAGCGAATACTTTTCTTGTTTTTTCATCAGCTGCCATATCAGAAAAGCGGTTAGACCAAGTCCAGCCACCAACTGAAATAATTGTTTTTAAGTGAGGATACTTAGCTTTTAATCGTTTCAGTTCTCCGAAATTTCCACAACGGGCGTATTTATCACAATCTTCCCAAGTTGTACCTGATCCCGGATAAGATTTTGTGACATCAGCCCATGGTTCACCGAGTACGAGAGTGCCATTAGGAACCTCTTTATTTTGCAGTGGTACACCAGACTCTTTACAGTTCCACGTTTGTTTATTTGGATTATCGGGGTGAGTAGAAGGGTTTCCATGTTTTCCATTCCAGCAAATATCAGCGAAAGCATAGTTTAAATGAGTTAGCTTTGATGCATCAATGTCTGCAACTTGATAATTACGTCCGTAAATGCCCCATGAAGGAAAATACCCAACAATTTTTTGACCTTGCTTTGGTGAGTCTGCTAATGCAACATTTGGAGTAATAAAGTTTGTGAGAAAAAGAGGTAAGAAGAGTAGTAGAGATAGTAATAGCAGTGTGAATTTTTTGGAGCTCATAGTCATTTCTCCTTTCAAAATAAAAGATATATTTAAAGGCATGCGCCAATAAACCAAAGTGAATCTAGACGTATGAAACGTCTAGATAAAGTGAAACTTTAATCAGTGGGGGGCTTCATCCCCCACTGATTATCAGCCCTCAC
>NZ_WIPE01000158.1:0-521 GCF_009760835.1 Bacillus sp. EE-W1
AAAAAAAAAAAATTAAAGAAAAAGAAAAATCATGAGAAAAGAAGAAATAAACAAAAAGAAAAAAAGCGAAAGAAAAGAAATAAAAAGTAAAAAGTAAAAATCATAATTTCTCCTACACAGAGAATATAGAATGTTATTTACAAATCTAAATGAATTTTCAATTGAACCTTTTAGTATATGCTTTAATTTTAACATTAAAACGATAAAAATTATTTTATCTAATTATATAAATTTAATAAGTAATTCTAATGAAATTATTTTAGAATTACTTATTAGTCAAAAACAAATGTTATGTTCTATGGAATTGATGAGTAAATCTAAATAATGTCATGCTTTAAATTTAAAATATTTAAAAATAAATTTAGAATTAATAGAATAGATATACTGAAGCAATATCAATTTTAAAATCTAATTTGCTGGCATTAATTACTTACAACTTGTTTTGGGATTGTATGAAGGAGGTTGAAATATGCCTTTAAGAAATTATGGATTATTAAAAGGAAAAGTCAAGGAAACTAAAA
>NZ_WIPE01000028.1:0-4604 GCF_009760835.1 Bacillus sp. EE-W1
GCGGGTTCGAATCCCGTCTTCCGCTCCAATAAAATTTAACATGGCGGCATAGCCAAGTGGTAAGGCAGAGGTCTGCAAAACCTTTACCACCGGTTCAAATCCGGTTGCCGCCTTTCTTTTGTGCCGATGTGGCGGAATTGGCAGACGCGCACGACTCAAAATCGTGTTCCTTCGGGAGTGTCGGTTCGACCCCGACCATCGGTATCATGAACGGCGAAAAAAACTCTATACAATTAGTATAGAGTTTTTTTGTATTTTCTTTTCATTATATGACAAAATAAGTACAAAAAGTGTACGGTGAGTAGACTGCGAAACATTAAAAGGATAAAAACAAACATTCATTTTTATCCTTTTAATTGTGATATTCTATAAAATTCCAGCAAAATATTGTATATACAATATTCCCTTCGAGCACTCTAGAGAGAATTTCTCCAACCCGGTGACATGAAGTTAAATCCGACAGCACCAGTAGATATTAGTACATTATCAACGGTTAAGTTTGTAATTTCTAAAAACCTCTTTTCAAACTCTTCTTTGTTGTACTTGTACATAGTTGAGTGGCACGCCCACATGTGCGTTGAAGTACTCAACCAATCTCCTAATTCCTTTAATTCAGGAAATGACTCAAATTGAATTGGTTCATCTAATTTCATGAATCTCACTTGATAGATAGTTGGGTTTAACTTCTCTCCTATTCCTTTCAGACCATGTGCTTTTTTCTCATGTGAATGTGTCATACTTCTCCCTCCATCTCTCTTCAAATTTTTTCCTTTTTTTATTATACAACAATAGAAAGTAGTTATGGGAATATTATGGAAATATGTATCGGCTATATAAAAAGACTCTAACATTTCTGTTAGAGTCTTTTTTGTTAAATTATACTATGTGCTTCTAAAATTCGTAATAAATGTAGAAATTCATGTATAATATAACTTGTCGAAAGAACAAAATGATAGTAATTTATATTATGTCTGTAATATGAATCAAAAATGAACTTTTTATATTTCTTTTAAAAATGTGTTGAATACACATTATATTTCATATTAATATTTTTATGTAGATTTAAAACGGGAAAGAGAGTGGAAAGTATGGGTCGTAAATGGAATAATATTAAAGAAAAAAAAGCATCAAAAGATGCAAATACAAGCCGTATATACGCGAAATTTGGACGTGAGATTTATGTGGCAGCAAAACAAGGCGAGCCAGATCCAGAATCAAACCAAGCGCTTAGAGTTGTATTAGAACGTGCGAAAACATACAACGTACCAAGAACAATTATTGATCGTGCAGTTGAAAAGGCAAAAGGCGGTTCAGAAGAAAATTATGACGAGCTTCGTTATGAAGGATTCGGACCAAATGGATCTATGGTAATTGTAGATACACTTACAAATAACGTAAACCGTACTGCAGCAGATGTACGAGCTGCATTTAGCAAAAACAGTGGTAACATGGGTGTAAACGGTTCTGTAGCTTACATGTTTGATGCGACAGCTGTTATCGGTCTTGAAGGTAAAACATCAGATGAAGTTCTTGAAATTTTAATGGAAGCAGATGTTGATGCACGTGACATTCTAGAAGAAGAAGATTCTGTTATCGTGTATGCTGAACCTGATCAATTCCATTCCGTACAATCTGCACTTAAAGATGCTGGTGTTGAAGAATTCACAGTTGCAGAATTAACAATGCTTGCACAAAGTGATGTAGAACTTCCTGAAGAGGCTCAAGTACAATTTGAAAAAATGGTTGATGCATTAGAAGATCTAGAAGATGTGCAACAAGTTTACCACAACGTAGACTTAGGAGAATAATACGATAGAAGCCCCTGTTCATTTAACGGATAGGGGCTTTTTTTCATGAAGTTAATTAAGAGGATGAATTAGTAAAGGTATTTTGTTTTAGACAGGGAATATGCTTATAGGGATATATGAAATAATCATTATTTCTAGGAGGTTTAATATGGAACATAAAACACCAAAGCATATCGTTGCTGTAGCAGGTTATTTAACAAATGAAAAAGACGAAGTGTTATTAGCTAAAGTACATTGGCGATCGGATACGTGGGAGTTGCCAGGAGGACAGGTGGAAGAAGGAGAAGCGCTCGATCAAGCTGTTTGTAGGGAAATAAAAGAGGAAACAGGATTAACGGTGAAGCCTATCGGTATTACAGGAGTTTATTATAATGCTTCCATGCACATTCTAGGTGTTGTTTTTAAAGTGGCATACGTGAGCGGTGAAATACAAATTCAGCCTGAAGAAATACAAGAGGCTAAATTTGTTGTTTTAAATGAAGAGAATATAGATGAGTATATAACGCGTCCTCATATGAAATCCAGAACGCTTGATGCGATGAGAGCAACACATTGTATTCCGTACGAAACGTGGGAAGTGCAGCCATATAATTTAATAGGTAGATTGTGAAGAAAAGAGTAGCCGGTTTGAGATACAATCAAATCACTACTCTTTTTTGTATACTGTTTAAGAAAAAGGTCAAAATAATAATAGTGCTAGTATTGATTTCAGGAACGTTTGTTCTGTATAATGTATGATATATTGTATACATTTAGATTACTAGATACTTACAAATATATATTTTTGTAGATGATATAATGAAAATAGGATGTTTTAATAGGGAAGTATAGGCTTAAGGTATACTCTGTTATTGGTTTAGCATAATCTATATTCAATATTTCAGATGAATAGTAGATAAAAAAGGACTGTGATACAATACTTTTTTATACCTTACAATGATGTAAGGTACGTGTAAGAGAAATCGATGGGATATTTTTTTACAACAAGGTATTCTTAAAGTAAGAGTTATACGCTGTGTGGAAAAGAGGTGTTTAAGATGAAAGAACGAGTATTATCTAGGGTGAACTATCATCAAAAAGTTGCATTAAATCCAATGACTAAATTCTTTTATAAAGCCATTATTTTATTATTATTGTTAAGTTGTACGTTATTATTCATTGGAAATATAATGATCGAGCAAAGTGATATTAGTAAATTACATGTACCTGCTAAGTTAGAGGTGCCAGAATCATTAACACATGCATTTATTGCGACAGAAGATAAAAGGTTTTATCATCATAACGGTTTAGATTATATAGCGATTGTCAGAGCGTCTGTTGAGAATATAAAAGCTGGTGGTGTTGTGCAAGGCGGAAGCACAATTACACAACAGTTATCCAAAAATGCCTTTTTAACGAATGAACGTACATTTTCTCGTAAGTGGAAAGAAATTTTTTATACGAAAAAAATTGAACGGACATTTACGAAGGATGAAATTTTAAAATTGTATGTAAGTAATATTTATTACGGAGAAGGAGCATGGGGAATTGAAAAAGCAGCAAACCTTTACTTCGGTAAAAAGGTGAGCCAATTAACGTTGGCTGAAAGTGCAATGATGGCTGCTGTAGTAAAGGCACCCGCTTATTACTCACCTGCACAAAATTATGATAAGGCCGTAGAGAGACGAAATGTCGTTTTGAGATTAATGGAGAAAGAAGGCTATATCAATCATAATGAGTATGTGCAAGCAGTTAGTGAGAAGTTAGTAATTCGTCATGATATAAAAACAGAGCAGTCGATGTTAAAGAGTGCTCGTGAAAAAGCAGTAAGCTAAAGGAAGTTCCTACATAGGAGCTTCCTTTTTTTGAATAAATTGTGACAAATTGTGACACAATATCGTCACAATTATTGTGTTTTTGTAATTTATGTGAGCGTGTTCATTGCGTGACGTATATAAGTGTTGATATTATGTGTATTGTGTACAATGCTGTATACAGAATATGAATTTAAAGAGGAATGTATATGAAATCAAATAAACTCATGGCTCTTGGTGTAGTTTTTTCTATCGCAGTATTGATTGTAATCGGAACAATTGCGTATAGCATCATAAATGACAAAAAAGATAAAGGGAATGAGATGTTTGCTTATTCCACACAACAATCTTTAGGGAAAGATGATGCCCCAGTTAAGGTAGTTGAATTTGGAGACTTCAAATGTCCTGCTTGTCGTACTTGGGATGTAACAGTATTACCACGATTAAAAGAAGAGTATATCGATAAAGGTAAAGTGCAGTTATACTTTATTAACTTCCCATTTATCGGAAAAGACTCTGATTTAGGTGCAGCAGCTGGTGAAGCAATTTATAAACAAGATCAAGATTCATTCTGGATTTTCTACGATGAGATTTATCAAAGTCAAAAGAAAGACACGGAAGAATGGATTACAGAAGAATTACTTCTTAACATTGTGAAAGAGAAGCTTCCGAAAGTTGATGTAGAACAATTTAAGAAAGATTTACACAGTAAAGAAATAAAAGAAAAAGTACGTAAAGATTCAGATCGTGCTCAAAAATTAAAAGTTCAAGGTGCTCCTTCAGTATATATAAATGGAAATCTTGCAAACCCTGATTTCGATAGTATGAAGAAGGCGATTGATAAAGAATTGAAAAAGTGATGAGATACTCATCACTTTTTCGACTTTTTTCGATAAAATTCTTGCTTCCGTTTTTTTTACATGCTATACTACTTTACATAAGTTATTCTAATATCTTATATTTATTTCATATTTGCGGGTGTAGTTTAGTGGTAAAACAAGAG
>NZ_WIPE01000116.1:0-46725 GCF_009760835.1 Bacillus sp. EE-W1
CCCCACTGATTAAAGTTTCACTTTATTTCACTATTAATTTTAATGCGGACTGTAATTGTAGATCATTTTCTCCAGAACGGATTTTTTCAATAATTTTAGTTTGAATCGCCTCAGCTGTCTTTTTATCAAGCTGTCCCGTCGCTTCCATCTCATTCGCATTTTGGAATGCTTTCAGCGCTGATTCTGTCTCTTTACTAAAGTATCCATCTTCACGCCCTGGTACATATCCTAAACTCTTAAGCATTTCTTGCGCGTGTTTTACTTGCACATCATTTGAATTGTATGAAAGTGTCTTTTCAATTTGAATTGGTGTCGCATGATAATAATCTGGTTGCTTCACTTCTACTGTTGGCGCGATTCCTTTTTTATGAATCCAGTTTCCATCCGGTGTTAACCATTTAAACATCGTTAATTTAATGTTGCTGCCATCTTTAAATGGAACGGCTTGCTGAACAGTACCTTTACCAAACGTTTTTTCACCAATTAAATCGTATCCTTCTCCCTCTTTTAGCGCACCCGCTAAAATCTCTGAAGCAGAAGCACTTCCGTTATCAATTAATACTGAAATTGGATATGGCTTTTTCTCTTTCAGTTCCGTAGAGAATTTCTTTTTCTCACCATTTCGTTGCTCTACTTGTAGCATCGGCTTTTTATCCGTCATAATTTCCCCTAGTATCTCTTCTACACTATTTAAGTAGCCACCAGGATTACCACGCACGTCAATAACTAAGCCTTTTATGTTTTTCTTCTCTAACTCTTTTAACTGATCCTTAAATTCTTTCGCTGTATTTTCAGCAAAAGAAGTGATTTGCATATAACCGATATCTTTTCCGCTCTCTTGTTTCACAGAACTAAACACCGTGAAGATTGGAATTTTTTCACGCTTAATTTTAAATACAATCGGATCAGCTACTCCTGCACGCTTAATTTCAATCGCGACAGTCGTTCCTTTTTTACCACGAATCTTTAATACTGCTTCTTCACGTGATAAATCTTTCACACTATTTCCATCTACAGATAAAATTTGGTCATTCGGTTTAATTCCAATCTTTTCTGCCGGTGAGCCTTTAATTGGAGATACGATAATGAGCTTACCGTCCGTTTTGTTCACCTCAGCCCCGATCCCCTCTAGCTCAGGATCAAGTGATTCACTAAACTGTTTAGCCGTTTCTTTATCCATATACGTGGAATAAGGGTCCTTCAGCGTAGACAACATGCCTTGTATTGCACCTTCGACTAACTTGTCATCCTTCACGTCTTCCACATAACGTGAATCAATTAGTGCATACGCCTCATTAATTTTTGCCAAATTCCCTTGTGAGGTGCTAGCGTTTCCACTCGAAATTGTTTGCGTTACTTCTGCTGGGTTAACCCCAAATAAAGACATACCTGCAAACATTCCGCCAGCACCAATTAAAAATGCAACAACCATTCCAATAATTGCAACTCTACGTTTCAATGCGGAATTCCCCTTTCCAAAACACACAGGTGGTGTAGCAAAAGGCATCACACAGTGTGTGATGCCTTTACCTATTTCTACTATATGATAAGCTTGTACGAATTATGTTTGCAACTTTTTATACTTTTAAGAAGCGACGAATTGACATTACACTTCCCCACATACCGATTAAAGCCCCGATTAACACTAGTAAACCAGCTAATTGGAATACGAAAGGACTGTATGGTAGAAGTTCGAAAATTGTTCCGCCAAGTTTTTCGTTAAACACACTTTGTAGTGAATTATACGTAGCTAGAATTAAGCCAATTGGAATAATTGATCCTAATACTCCTAGGAATAATCCCTCTAATAAGAACGGCCAACGAATAAACCAGTTTGTTGCACCTACCAGTTTCATAATTTCGATTTCTGTACTACGAGCATAAATTGTAATTTTAATTGTATTAGAGATTAAGAACATCGCTGTGAATAAAAGACCTGCAATTAACGCAATCCCGATATTACGTCCTGTTTTTACAGTATCAAATAATTTTTCAACTTGACCTTTACCGTATTGAACATTACTTACAAACTGCATTTTCTCAATCTTTTTCGCGATTGTCGCTGTATCTGTTGGTTCTTTTGCTTTTACAATGAATACGTTTTTAAGTGGGTTATCTTGTTCAAATAACTCAAACGTTTTTCCGCTATCACCTAAGCTTTTAATTAAGCGTTTTAGCTCTTCTTCTTTAGAAGAATATTTAATAGATTCTACTTTTGCAATCTTACTCATATCATCTTCTAATTTCTTTTGATCAGCTTCTTTTGCTGCTGGATCAATGTGTACACGAATTTCTACATCTTGCTCTACTTTCGTCGCAAAATGGTTCATATTCATTATCGCTGTTAAAAAGACACCTACAAGTAATAATGTAACTGTTACTGCACTAACAGAAGCAAATGTCATCCATCCGTTACGTGATAGATTCTTTACACCTTCTCGCAAATGTCGACTAAGGGTCTTAGCCTTCATATCCGTATCCTCCCTCAATCTCATCTCGAACAATTTTTCCGCCTTCAATCGCGATTACACGATGACGAATTGTATTTACGATATCTGAGTTATGTGTCGCCATAACAATCGTTGTACCACGCTCGTTAATACGCGTAAAAATCTTCATAATATCAAGAGCTGTTTCAATATCTAAGTTACCTGTTGGCTCATCGGCAATTACAACCTTCGGTCTATTAACAATTGCTCTCGCAATCGCAACACGTTGCTGCTCTCCGCCCGAAAGTTCACTTGGTAGTGCGTCTGCACGATCCTCAAGACCTACAAGACCTAAAACTTCTGTTACACGCTCACGAATGGCTTCTTTTTCTTCTTCAATTACTTCTAAAGCAAACGCAACATTCTCATATACCGTTAACTTAGGTAGTAATTTAAAATCTTGGAAAATTACGCCTAATTGACGACGGAAATATGGAACATCTCTTTCTGCTAATGTTTCAATAACAAGTCCATTTACATTAATTGATCCTGTAGATGGCTTCTCTTCACGATACATCATTTTAATAAATGTAGATTTCCCGGCTCCACTCGGTCCAACTACGTATACAAACTCACCTTGTTTAATGTTAACTGTGAGACCAGCAATGGCTTTCATACCATTCGGGTACTCCTTATAAACATTCGTCATTTTTATCATTATTTATCACCCAATACTTAATGATTTTTTTCGAAATACTTTTCTGTACATCTGAAAATAAAAGATAACCTTTTATTCTCGCTTAACCACTCTTGTTGAAGGTAGCTTCCATTCATGCTTTTTATTAGCAGCGCTACTCTATGTAATATATTTCAGCAAAATTCTACAAACCTCATTGTAACATCAAACGGTTTCCAGTTCGGATACATTTTTGTTACAGTTATGTTACATCAAAAAAAAAGGAAACGAGTCGTCATAGTTCTTACCCAAAATCATTTTGGGATAAGATTATATAACCAACCCGTCCAGTTCACCCTTTTTATTTATGTTCAGCTAACCACTCAGCTACTTTTTTCGCATCCTCACCTTGAATAATTCCTGGTGACATGGAACCGCGACCTTTTTCAATAATCTTTTCAATCTCTGCTGCATCATATTTCTGTCCCACTTTTCGTAAATCCGGTCCAGTTGCTCCCGATAAATCTTTCGCGTGACAGCCTATACAACTTTTTTGGTAAATTTGCTCTGCGCTATCTGTGCTTGCAGATTGTTTCGAAGGCTTACTCTCTTCTTTATTTCCACATGCTCCTAAAGCAAAAACGACTGATGTTCCTAACGCAATAGCCAACAATTTCTTTTTCACTTCTATCGCTCCCCATTGTTGATATTCTTTTCATTCCTAACACACTCATTTTCATTATAAGCATTATCTTTATATAGAAAAACTAAGGTATATTTCATATTTTTCAAAAATACAGTAAAAACCCTGATAATATAAAGCTTTCATAAGTTGTTTCAATTCTGTGAACAACATAAAAACTTCTATAAAGAATTCTTGTTGAACAGAAAATCAGAAAAGTTCTGTTCAAGTCTTACTCTATTGCCGCTCTGTTTTACTATTCTCTACTTTTTACAATACAATATACAACATTGTATGCTACATATAATCTCATCAAAAAGAGAAGTTGTCGTTTCCAACTTCTCTTCCTCTTTACTTCATCTATAGAAATAAAATCAAATTCTTTATATCCTCGATTATCCTCAGCATACGCCGACAACTTTGTTGGCTTTTTTTCGCTTATTAGATGCGAGAACGTAAGTAAGCATCAATAAATGGATCAATTTCTCCATCCATAACTGCTTGCACGTTCCCAACCTCTGTATTTGTACGGTGGTCTTTCACAAGAGAATACGGGTGGAATACGTAAGAACGAATTTGGCTACCCCATCCGATTTCTTTTTGTTCACCGCGAATTTCATCTAACTCCGCTTGTTGCTCTTCTAATTTCTTTTGGTATAATTTCGCTTTTAACATTTTCATCGCGTGCTCACGGTTTTTAATTTGTGAACGCTCTGACTGACATGTTACAACTGTGTTTGTTGGTGTATGTGTAATACGAACTGCTGAGTCTGTCGTATTAATATGCTGTCCACCTGCACCACTTGCACGGTACGTATCAACTTTTAAGTCTTCTGAACGTATTTCGATTTCAACTTCATCATTGAACTCAGGTACGACTTCACAAGATACGAACGATGTATGACGACGGCCTGAAGAATCGAATGGCGAGATACGTACAAGACGATGTACACCTTTCTCTGCCTTTAAATAACCGTAAGCGTTATGACCTTTAATTAATAAAGTAACACTCTTAATACCAGCTTCATCACCTGGTAAGTAGTCAACCGTTTCTACTTTAAACCCACGTTTTTCAGCCCAACGTGTGTACATACGTAATAACATAGAACCCCAGTCTTGTGACTCTGTTCCACCAGCACCTGGGTGTAATTCTAAAATAGCGTTATTTTTATCATAAGGATCGCTTAGTAGTAGCTGAAGCTCATACTCATTCATTTCTTGAATTAAGCCTTTCACTTCTGATTCAAGCTCCTCATGTAAATCTTCATCATACTCTTCTTTTAAAAGCTCATGCGTGATTTCTAAATTTTCGAAGGTCTCATCTAACTGACGGAACTTTCCAACCATCTCTTTCAGTGCATTAGCTTCGTTAATTACAGCTTGTGCGCCTTGTTGGTCATCCCAAAATCCTGCACCCATCATTGTCTCTTCTAACTCTGCAATTTGTTTCTCCTTAGTAGGAAGGTCAAAGAGACCCCCTAAAAGCCGCTAATCTCTTAGCCATTTTCTCTAATTCTTGTCTAATTTCTACTAATTCCATTTCCTTCACCTCTATGTAATTGCTGTTACTTTCTTATGAGAACAAGGGAAACTCTCTCCACTTATGACGGAGAGAGTTTAAACTTTCTTAATTATACATTTTTGATGTAAAATTTCGCAAAGCAATCTGGGCTACCGCCCTGTATTACTTCCCGATACCACAGCAGTTTTTATATTTTTTACCGCTACCACATTTACATAAATCGTTGCGGCCTACTTGGTCACCTTTTACAACTGGTTTTTTCTTCTCTTCTTCGCCATCGCTAGATGGATGAACAGCTTCACCTTGAACAACTTCTTGACGCTCTAAGTTTTGTTCAATTTCAGCTTTCATAATGTAACGAGAAATTTCCTCTTCAATAGAAGCAATCATTGACTCGAACATTGCGAATCCTTCCATTTGATACTCACGAAGTGGATCAATTTGACCGTAAGCACGTAAATGAATACCTTCACGAAGGTGATCCATCGCATCAATATGCTCTGTCCATTTCGTATCTACTACACGGAATACAACAACTTTTTCGAACTCACGCATTTGCTCTTCTGGCAGAAGCTTTTCTTTGTCGTTGTAACGCTCTATTAATTTCGCGATAATTGGCTCGCTCATTTCCTCTGGAGCAAGACGACGTAACTCTTCTTCTTTTATATCGCCTTCTTGCAGAAGGTTGGCATTTAAGTAGTCAACAAGACCTTTAATGTTCCAATCTTCTTCAATTTCCTCTTGTGTATGAAGCGCAACAGCACGTTCTACTGTAGATTTCATCATACCTTCAATAATACTGCGTAAATTCTCAGAATCCATTACTTCTTGACGCTGTTTGTAAATAACTTCACGTTGCTGACGAAGTACATCATCGTACTGCAGTAACTGCTTACGTGCATCATAGTTATTTCCTTCTACACGTTTTTGTGCAGATTCTACCGCACGAGAAACCATTTTACTTTCAATCGGCTGTGAATCATCCATACCAAGACGATCCATCATCGCTTTCATATTGTCAGAACCGAATCGGCGCATTAGTTCATCTTCCATAGACAAGTAGAACTGCGTTACACCAGGGTCCCCTTGACGACCAGCACGACCACGTAACTGATTATCAATACGACGGCTTTCGTGACGCTCTGTACCGATAACTGCTAGACCAACGTTTTTAATATCGTCTCCAAGCTTAATATCCGTACCACGACCAGCCATATTCGTCGCAATCGTTACAGCACCTTTCATACCAGCTTCTGCAATGATATCTGCTTCACGCGCATGGTTTTTCGCGTTTAAAATGTTATGGCGTACACCTTTACGTGTTAACATTTTTGAAATAAGCTCTGATGTTTCAATTGCAACTGTACCGACAAGAATAGGTTGCCCTTGTTTATGACGATTTACAATATCCTCAACAACTGCATTGAATTTGCCTTCCATTGATTTGAAGATTAAATCAGCACGGTCATCACGAATAATATCTTTGTTCGTTGGAATTACGATAACATTCATATTGTAAATACTACGGAATTCTTCTTCTTCCGTTTTCGCTGTACCAGTCATACCAGATAACTTTTCATACATACGGAAATAGTTCTGGAACGTAATTGTTGCGAGTGTCATACTTTCATTTTGAATTTCTACGCCTTCTTTTGCTTCAATAGCTTGGTGCAAACCTTCGCTATAACGACGACCTTTCATAAGACGACCAGTGAATTGGTCTACAATTACGATTTCGCCTTCTTGTACAACATAATCTGTATCAAGATGCATAACAACGTGTGCACGAAGCGCCTGATTAATATGGTGAAGAAGTGCGACATGTTTTAAATCGAATAAGTTTTCAATATGGAAAGCTTTCTCTGCTTTCGTAATACCATCTTCAGTTAACATTACATTTTTCGTTTTCACATCAAATGAATACTCTTTTTCATTTTCTAATGTACGAACGAATGCATTTGCAAACATGTATAGCTCTGTTGATTTTTGAGCTTGTCCCGAAATAATAAGCGGCGTACGTGCTTCATCGACTAAAATAGAATCGACTTCATCGATAATAGCAAAATGAAGTGGACGCTGAACGCACTGTTCTCTATATAAAACCATGTTGTCACGTAAGTAATCGAATCCAAGCTCATTATTTGTGCTATACGTAATATCAGCAGCATAAGCCTCTTGTTTCTCTTCGCGTGACATGCTGTTTAAGTTAATTCCTACTGTTAAGCCTAGGAACTCATGAAGTTGTCCCATTTCGCTCGCATCACGTTGTGCTAAGTATTCATTGACTGTAACAACGTGAACACCTTTTCCTGTTAAAGCATTTAAATATACAGGTAATGTAGATGTTAATGTTTTACCTTCACCCGTTTTCATCTCAGAGATATTCCCTTCATGTAAGGCAATACCACCCATTAACTGCACGCCATACGGACGCATTCCAAGAACACGAGTCGCAGCTTCGCGAACAACTGCAAAAGCTTCTGGAAGTAGATCATCTACTGTCTCACCTTTTGTTAGACGTTCTTTAAATTCAAGCGTCTTTCCTTTTAATTGTTCATCTGTTAGTGGCTTAATAGATGATTCTAATGCATCAATTTGCTCAACTGTCTTCTGCATACGTTTAATTTGGCGTTGATTTACATCAAATACCTTTTTTAAAATACCGATCATAGGAAATACGCTCCTCTTTTTTATTAAAATAAAACTTCCGATTGTTTTTTCTTTTTCTATTACAATCAGTCGTTATAAAAATCAAATGTATGTTATACCAATTTTTCTCCTAATTAAAAAAACTAAAATGTATATACCTAATGATAATTGTAACACTTGTCTTATAACTATGACAACAATCGGCCGAATGTCTCGTTCTAAATTAAGAAAACTTTTAAAAAAAATCTATTTTCAGCAAAAAAAGCGCAGCCATTTCGGCTGCGCTTTTGAATTATTATTTAGTTTCGATTAAACCATATTTCCCATCTTTACGGCCGTATACAACATTAGTTTCATTTGTATCAGCATTTGTGAAGACGAAGAAATTATGTCCTAGCATATCCATTTGTAGGATCGCTTCTTCAACGTCCATCGGTTTTAAATCAAATCGTTTTGTACGTACAAGTTCTAATTCATCCTCTTCTACCGCATCCAGAACAGCTACTGCTTCTGGAAGGATAAAGTTCGTTTTCATAGAACCTTTCTCACGTAACTTACGATTTACCTTTGTTTTATGTTTACGAATTTGTCGCTCAAGTTTATCAACTACTAAATCGATAGCAGCGTACATATCGCTATTAGTTTCTTCTGCACGAAGTAATAAATCAGTAAATGGAATTGTTACCTCGACACGTTGCTTGTCAGAGTATACTTTTAAATTAACTTTAATCTCTGGGAATGTATCAAAATAACGCTCTAACTTACTTAGTTTTTTCTCTACATATTCCTTTAATGCTGGAGTTACTTCAATATTTTCACCACGAATGTTGAATTTCATAGATGAATTCCTCCTTTCAAGCCTATGTACTATAATTTCGACATTGGCTTAAAAACTCCTTCTAACTTTTTTAAAAAAATTAGTGGAATTGCGATTTTTTTATCGTTTTTTGTTGAAATGAAAAGATGCATCGTTTCTATCTTTATTTTATCCTATTAACATCGTGAATAACGAATATAACTGTGGACAATTCGTTACAGAAAAGAAACAACTTTTTGACAACTTGATTCATAACAAAAACCCCTTGCAAAAAACAAGAGGTTCTACCATATATATAACGTTGCCACAAACGCAGCTCTCTCTTCCCAAAAACAATATTCCTACAGTTTTACAACATTAGCTGCTTGTGGTCCACGTGCTCCATCTACAATGTCAAACTCAACTTGTTGTCCTTCTTCTAATGACTTATATCCATCTTGTTGAATAGCAGAAAAATGAACAAACACATCATCACCATCTTCACGCTCAATAAACCCAAATCCCTTTTCTGCATTGAACCATTTCACTCTTCCTTGCATGTTCATTCCATTCCCTTCACTCTAAAAATCAGGGCATTCGCCCCATACTTTGACTATAACGAATGACAACTTACGAAGTCAAAGAAGACTTATCGTCTTTTTATTATCCCTTTCGACAGTTACAGATCAACTTCTACAAAGCGTCAAACTAGAAACTTCCCTTGCTCCTCTATCGTATAAAAGACTTCCAATCTGTCTAACTGTAATTCCTGTCGTATATACATCATCAACGAGTAAAATATGTTGATCATGAAACATATCTTCTCCCTGAAAATAAAAAGGATTACTTCCCGAAAGCCTTTCTTTACGTGTCTTCTTACTTTGCTTTTCTGTTTCCCTTCTTCTTAATGAGGGATAAGAAATTTTGACAGGTAAACATGCTGCTAATAACTCTGCCTGATTAAAACCACGTTCATATTCCCGTTCCCTACTAAGCGGAACAGCAATAACACTTGAAACGCTCGTAAAATGCTTTTGAAACAGCTCCCGAAAGGATCGATAAAAAATATGAACTAACTCCGCATCTCCCCGAAACTTAAACTGTGCTAATATTTCTTTCATCTCATCATCGTACACGTGCAAAGAACGATTTTTAAAAGGACGATACTTCTCCTCTTTTATCCACCTTATGCAATCCACACAAATATCATTTTCTTTATATTCGGAAGTCAAGTCCTCTAAAAGTCGCCCACACTCCATGCAAATCTCTCCTATAATATAGGAAAGTTTCCGCTCACACCTATCACATATATATTTTTTGTGAGACTTTACAAAGAAGGTGTACCAACTAACTGTTTCCAACATATACTCATCGCAAAGTAGACAATGCATTAATCGATTAATCCTTGTTCTTTCGCCTTTTTGTTCATACTTTGAATATGCCTTTTCGCGCGTACCATCGCCTCTGTCTTACCGCAATGAAAATAAACGACCTCGCCATAAGGTTCTTCAAAACTACGACCTGCTCGGCCTGCAATTTGTACAAGCGCACTTTCTGAAAAGATTTCTTCTTCCGCCCCTAACACCGCTACTTGTAAATTCTTCACAGTTACTCCTCTCTCTAAAATTGTCGTTGTAACTAATAACGGAATTTCTCCCTTTCTGAAAGCTGCTACTTTTTCTTTTCTCATCGGATCTTCTGCATGTACACCATCGATTCTAGGATCCAACGTTTTCAATATCAGGCTCAATTCTTCTATATATCGCACATGAGGAACAAATAAAAAAATGGGATACTTTTTGCTTACGTACATTTTTAACCATTGTAGTAACACTCGAGGAATTCTTTTATGGTGGAGACTTTTCTTCCAATTTCCGCACCAGCAAAATAGAGGAACTGGTAACGGATGACGATGGTATCGTCCAGAGACAATGATACCTTTTTGTTTCCCGCTTCTGAAATTACGCTTCCACTTTTCATCTGGAGTTGCAGTTAAATAAATACGCGCTGCTTTCTCTTTCATCGCTTGTTGCACTGCATACTGCAACATTTGATCCGCATGATACGGGAAGGCATCGATCTCATCTACAATCATGACATGAAACGCTCTATAGTAACGTAACAATTGATGAGTCGTTGCAACGACTAACGCTGCATCTTTTTCCCTATCTTCACTTCCTCCGTATAAGGACGCTACATTTACATTTGGAAACACTTTTTGTAATCTCGGCGCTAATTCTAGTACAACGTCTGTTCTTGGCGTTGCGATACAAACCCTTTCTCCTTTTCGCAATGCCTCTTCCATACCGTAAAATAGCATTTCAGTTTTTCCAGCCCCGCACACAGCCCAAATAAAAAAAGAGTCTTTCTTCTTAATAGCTTCTATAACACCTTGCGCTGCCAAATCCTGACCAGTAGACAAGGTCCCGTTCCACTGTAAAGAATTTAAACCTTTTTCTCCTTTTCTTTCAGCGATCCCACGAACAAGTACAGCACATTCACTAACTCTCCCCATCATTATACACTTTCGGCAATACGTACATACTTTACTGCACCTTTTACATAAAAATGATGCAAATAGCCGCTGCTCTATATTTCCGCAGCGCTGACACATATATTTAGAAGCCTTCTTTATTACACCTTGTACACATACGACCTTCCGCTTCTTTTTCAAATCTTGTAATGTATCCCGTAAATCTGAAGAGAGTTCCTCTAATAGTAACTGTTTCCCTGTTAACATCAGCAACCACCTCCATCACTACTATAAACCTTTCTCATAATCTCGTAAAAACTCAAAAAAGCCGATAACCTACTTATAAAATAGTAAGCTATCGACTTTATACACATGTTTTATTCGTTTATAAATCCTAGAATCTACCGTATCCTAAGAAATGTTTTTGGTTGTAGCTACTGCTTAAGCTAGCGTAAGCAATCCCTTTATCACCAGCATGAATCATTTGGCCATTACCAACGTAAATACCGATGTGAGATGGACCTGGTTTATAAGTACCTTGGAAGAATACTAAATCTCCAGGTTGTGGGCTACTTACTTTAGAAACTGAGTTCCAGTAACCTGCAACGTCTTGACGACCTACGCCGAAGATGTAAGAAATGAATCCACTACAGTCAAAACCACCGTTTGATGGAGATGCACTTCCCCAAACATATGGCATACCTAAGTATTGTTGTGCTTTACCAATTACGCCAGGAGCTGGAGCTGGGCCTGGTGTTGGTTCTGCTTTTTTCTCTTCTTTTTTAGGTGCTTCTTTTTTAGGTTCTTCCTTTTTAGGCTCTTCTTTTTGAGCTTGTCCACCATTGTTTGCTGGTGCTGCAGGTGCAGCTTGCTCTGCTGGTGCTTGTGCTGTAGGCGCTTGCGCATCTTTAGCAGCTTGTTCTGCTTGTTTTTGAGCAGCAGCTTCTTGTGCAGCTTTTTCTTGTGCTTCTTGTTCAGCAATACGTTGTAATTGTAGTGCTTGTTTTTCAAGATCTTTCAATTGACTTTCCGTACTTGTCATTGAAGTTACAACTGTATCCATTTTACCGCTTAAATCATTTACTGCTGTTGATTTTTTCGCTTTTTCAGCGTCAAGTTCTTTCTTAGCAGTTTCAATTTGAGCTTGTGCTTCTTTTAATTCTTTTTGCTTTGTTTTTACCGTTTCAACATCTTTTTTCACGTTCGCTTGATCTTCTTGTTGTGTTTTCATGATATCTTCGTCAGACTCAAGAATTTTAGAAACAGAAGTTAAACGATCAACTAAATCTGCAACGTTTTTAGAGTTTACAAGAACTTCTGTTACAACGTTCGTATTTGGTTGTTCTTGAAGTGCAACTAAACGTTTTCTTAATAACTCTTCACGTTTTGCAATTTTCGTTTGTAGTTCTGCAATATCTTTATTTTTATTTTCGATTAATTGCTCAGTATCCGCAACTTTTTTCGTTGTTTCATCAAGTTTTGAAGCATTCTCTTGAACAGATTTATCCAAACCTTGAATTGTTTTGTTTAAGTCATTCATTTGTTTTTGTAATACATCACGTTCTTGTTGTTGTTTATGTAAAGTGTCATTTTGTGTATTAATTTGTGATTTCACGTCAGAAATTTTATCTTCTGCAAATACATTTGGTGTTAGTCCTGAAAACATTAACCCTGCAACTAATGCGCAAGATGCCATTTTTAGCTTTTTCATTTTATTTTTTACACCGCTTTCTTTTGTCTTTTTTCCGTATATAACCTATAAAATTTATACCATAATTCGGGATTTTTTTTGCTAATGTTACGCTATTGTAAAACAAATGTAATATTATATGTAACTCTATCGCAAAATATGCATATTTTTGTATATATGTGTAGAATTTTAAAAGCTTTTTATAAGCAAAGAAAAAAACGCAAGGTTTCCCTTACGTTTTGTTAAATACACTAATACGAATGAAATCAAAACGTTATTTCATCCATTGCTCAGCCCACTTTTGGACTTCATCCATAACACTTTCTAATGCTTTCCCTTTTTCAGTTAAGCCGTACTCGATTCGAACTGGTACTTCCGGATAAACATTACGAACTACAATGCCTTCGCTTTCCAATTCCTTTAAACGCTCTGATAACATACGATCGCTCATATTCGGTATAATATCTGCGATTTCTCTAAAACGTTTTGACTCTTCAAGCAAAGATTTAATAATTAAGCCAGTCCATTTTTTACTAAGCAAAGTAAAAGCTGACTCAAACTTTGGACATAAACAAGAATTATGCTCCATATGTTTCACCTCTCTTCTATTATAATATAGTTTCTTGTAAAAAGTAAGTTATAAAACTTTCCTCATTATTTTATTTTACGCACATTTTATAATTTCCAAATATTAACTTGTCAACTACACGTAAAATATCCGTAAAAAAACCCTCTTCAAAAAGAGAGCTTTTTATATCTTATTACTTCGTATACCATCCAAGACCTAGTGCACCTTCACCTAAATGCGTACCAATTACAGCACCGAAATAACCTGTGCGGATTGTAACATGGGGATATTTTGCTTCTAATTCTGCCTTCCATTCATTCGCTTCCTCTTCACGTTGTGCATGAATGATAACTGCTTCCATAGGTACACCTTGACTTGCTTGCTCATCAAAAATTTCAACAATTCGTTTTAACGCTTTTTTACGTGTACGAATCTTTTCAAATGGAATAATGATTTTATCTCTAAAATATAAAACTGGCTTCACTTGTAACAAACTACCAATGAAAGCTTGTGCACTATTTAATCGTCCTCCACGTTGTAAATGATGTAAATCATCCACTACAAAATAAGCGTCCATCGTTTTCTTCATTTCATCAAAACGGGCAACGATCTCTTTCGGATTTTTTCCTTCGCTTGCTAGCTTTGCACCTTCACGTACATAGAATCCTTGTACTTCACAACTAATTTCAGAGTCGTACGTATATACATCAATACCCTCTACCATTTGCCCGGCTGTCGTTGCCGTTTGATATGTACCACTAATCCCACTTGAAAGATGAATGCTAATAACCGCATCATAATCCTTAGATAGTTCTTCAAATAACTCAACAAACTTTCCGATTGCTGGCTGAGAAGTTTTCGGAAGTTCTTCTTGCTCACGTACTTTTACATAGAAATCATCTACTGAAATTTCAGCTTCTTCTTGATAAGATTCCGTTCCAAACACAACGTTTAATGGAATCATATATATATTGAGTTCATCACGAATATGCTTCGGTATATATGCTGTACTATCAGTAACAATAGCTGTTTTCATTTGCGTACCTGCCTTATAAAAAAGTTTTTATTCCCTAAGTTTACACGAAAACTAAAAATGGTGCATCCATACATAAAAATGCCGATTTGAAATAATACTTACCATCTCGACAAATTACAACAAAAAGTTGAAATACTCACCAAAAATTTTAACTTATTTATAAAAAATGTTTGAATATAAAAACGCTCGCTTTTAAAATGTAAAGTACTAGTCATTTTGGTAGATCGGGACGTATACGAGTGTTATTACAATATTTAACAATCAAAGACTACGGTGAGCACGAAATTGTCATTCAAAAATCAAGATTTATTTGTTATGTTAGCAGAGCTACAACCGAAGCAGAAGCTCAAGAATTTATACAAAAAATAAAAAAACAAAATTGGAATGCCACACATAATTGTTCTGCGTATTTGATTGGCGAACAAGATCAAATCCAAAAAGCAAATGATGACGGAGAACCTAGCGGTACAGCTGGCGTACCTATGTTAGAGGTACTAAAAAAACGCGGTTTAAAAGATACCGTCGTTGTCGTTACACGCTATTTTGGTGGCATCAAACTTGGCGCAGGTGGATTAATTCGCGCATATGGAAAATGTACAAGCGAAGGCATTAATCATGTCGGTGTTGTTCAGCGAAAACTAATGCGTGTTATGCAGACCGAAATTGATTACACATTACTTGGCAAAATTGAAAATGAATTACGTAATTCGAAATATGCGATTAAAGATATACATTATCTCGAAAATGTCACATTTGATACGTATGTAGAAGAAGACGGAAAACAAGCATTCACAGATTGGATGATTGAGTTAACAAATGGGAAATGTACAATTACAGAAGGAGATATGTTGTACTTAGAACAAGATGTTATCTAAGAATAACTACATCCTCACCTTTAAAGATTAATGTAGTGAATTACTTTCCTACAAATGAACTAAGGAGATTATATATGGAAGAACGTTATTATCATCTCCAAAATAGCAGAATAAAAAAGAAACGAAGAAGAAAGTTTTTCTACTTCCTTATTTTCGTATTTTTATTTGGTGGTGTAGGACTTTATATATTAAATTCCTACTCTTCTCTCATGGGGATGTATAGTGGTTTTACTCGTCAAAAATCGGACTTGAGAACCGAAGATGTAGAAATTACAAAGGAGCCTTTTACACTCCTCATTATGGGTATAGAAGATTATGCAACGGACGGTCAAAACGGTCGTACAGATTCATTAATGTTTGCGACCGTCAATCCTAAAACTAAAAAGATTTCGCTTATGAGTATCCCTCGTGATAGTCGCGTTCCAATTGTTGGTAAGAACAAAGAGGACAAAATTAACGCTGCGCACGCTTACGGCGGAGAAGAAATGGCAATCAAAACTGTCGAAGGTTTTCTAAAAGTTCCTGTAGACCATTATATTAAAATTGATTTCCAAGGCTTTAAAGGAATTGTTGATGCTGTTGGCGGTGTTACTGTTGATGTCCCATTCGATTTTTGGGAGCGTTCAGACGTGGATTACTACAAAAAAATCGAATTTAAGCAAGGACAACAAGACTTAAATGGGGAAGAAGCACTCGCATACGTACGTATGCGAAAGCAGGATCCAAACGGCGATTATGGTCGGGCCGCTAGACAAAGACAATTACTAGCCGCTGTTGCTCAAAAACTAAATTCAGCCTCTACCGTATTTAAAATTAAAGATTTAACAGCAGTCGTTGGAAAATATATAAAAACTGACATTCCTATTTCAGACGGACTGGCTCTTTACAATAAACTATCTGGATTTGATCCTTCTACAATGCAAACGTTCAAACTTGAAGGAGAAGACAAAAAAATAGGTGGTATTTATTACTTCCTTCCAGATCCAATCGGTGTAGAGACAGTACGTAACGAAATTAAAAAAGAATTAGGAGAAACAGCAAACACTCAAGAAAATCCAACTACAAAAACCGAATCAAACCATTCTTCAAATTCTAACTCTGACGAAAAGGCAAAGAAAGGAACGAATCAGAATCAGAACAAAGCACCAACTGAACCACCTCCTTCTACGAATGCTCATGCAGAGTGGATTATGAGAAATCAGCAATAACAAAAAGAGCCAAATCGCATATGATTTGGCTCTTTTTTATTTACTTATTAAAGTGTTGTAAAATTGCTTCTACAATGCGCTCTGATGCACGGCCATCACCGTAAGGATTAGATGCTTTTGACATCTTATCATGAGCTTCTTTATCTGATAACAACTCATCAGCAAGACCAAAGATTGTCTCTTCGTCTGTTCCTGCTAATTTCAATGTACCTGCTTCAATACCTTCTGGGCGCTCTGTTGTATCACGAAGAACAAGAACCGGTACACCAAGTGACGGCGCTTCCTCTTGTACACCACCAGAATCAGTTAACATTAAGTATGAACGAGCTGCAACATTGTGGAAATCAATTACATCTAGCGGCTCAATTAAATGAATTCGGCTATGATCGCCTAAAATATCATTCGCTGTCTCACGAACAACTGGGTTCATATGAACCGGATACACAACTTGTACGTCTTCATGCTTATCAACAAGACGTTTAATTGCACGGAACATATTACGCATTGGCTCTCCTAAGTTTTCACGGCGGTGAGCTGTCATAAGTACAAGACGATCGTTTCCAAGTTTCTCTAGTACAGGATGACTATATGTTTCTTTTACAGTCGTTTTTAGTGCGTCAATCGCTGTATTCCCTGTTATGAAAATGCGTGACTCATCTTTATTTTCTTTCTGTAAGTTCGTTGCTGATTTTGTTGTAGGTGAGAAATGAAGATCTGCCATGACGCCTGTTAATTGGCGATTCATCTCTTCTGGGTATGGAGAATATTTATCCCATGTACGAAGTCCTGCTTCAACATGCCCTACTGGAATTTGATTGTAGAAAGCAGCTAAACTCGCAATAAATGTTGTCGTTGTATCACCATGTACAAGTACAATATCCGGCTTTGCTTCTTTCATTACTTTATCCAAACCTTCTAAACCACGCGTTGTAATATCAATTAAAGTTTGGCGGTCTTTCATAATATTCAAATCGAAATCTGGCGTAATTCCAAAGATACTTAATACTTGGTCTAACATTTGACGATGTTGCGCTGTTACAGTCACAATCGACTCAATTTTTTCTGGATGTTTTTGCAACTCTAACACAAGAGGTGCCATTTTAATTGCTTCTGGACGTGTCCCGAAAATTGTCATTACTTTTAAACGTTCAGTCATTTCATTGCCTCTTTTCTTTCACTAGTTACAACTTCTATTATGACATATAAGAATATACATGAATACATGCCTTTTTAACGAATAACGGAAAATTCCCTCTTACAAATACTTTCTCTTCCAACCGAATAATAATCTATCTCTTGCTTCTTGACATCCTCAATAGTATAACAATTTCTTCCATCTAATAAAATAGGTTCTCTCATAAGTTGTGCGTACCTTTCTAACGGATAAGCTCGGATAGCCTCCCATTCTGTCATGATAAAAGCCGCACTCGCTCCTCTAATCGATTCATCTATACATTCGCTATATTGTATAGTCTCTCCAAAGATATTTTTCATATTTGGAATCGCTTTTGGGTCATATAGAACTACATCCGCACCTATATGAATTAATTCTTGTATCATAATAAGGGACGGTGCGTCTCTTATATCATCAGTATTCGGTTTAAATGCCGCTCCCAGCACCGCAATCCGCTTCTTGTTCATATTTAATACTTTCTTCGCTTTCTCAATCAATAACAACTGTTGTTTATTATTCACTTCAATGACTGCTTTTAACAAGCGAAAATCATGCGCCACATTCCCTGCAATTTGCACAAGGGCTTTCGTATCTTTCGGAAAACACGAACCCCCATAACCAATGCCAGCATTTAAAAAAGACGCCCCAATTCTCTTATCCATTCCCATCCCTTGTGCAACGTCTAATACATTGGCTCCTACCTTCTCACATATATTTGAAATTTCATTGATAAAACTAATTTTTGTCGCTAAAAAAGCATTCGATGCATATTTAATCATCTCTGCACTTTTTATATTTGTAACATACGTTTTTAAGCGTAATTCACTATACAAATTCTCCACTTTTCGTTCCGCTTCCTCATTATCTTCTCCAATTACAATACGATCTCCCTGAAAAAAATCGTAAATCCCTGAACCTTCCCGTAAAAATTCAGGATTCGATACGATATGTAATTCATATCTATTTTGTAATTTCTCCTCAATCCATCCCCTCATAACATCATTTGTACCTACAGGAACCGTACTTTTCGTAACGACAATAATGTCATTCGTCGCATATGTTCCAATATCGTCACAAGCACTTCGAATATATGTTAAATCCGCTGTCCCATCTAATAAAGATGGCGTTCCAACTGCAATAAATATAAATTCTGCATCGTAAAATGCTTTTACTCTATTTGTTGTAAAAGTTAAACAGTCATTCTCACATGCATCATTTATTAATTCATATAAACCCGCTTCATAAATAGGCAGATCTCCTTGCTTTATCCGTTCAATTTTCTCATCATTTATATCAAAACATGTGACTGAATGGCCTAACATTGCCAATCCTACTCCTGTAATTAATCCAACGTATCCGGTACCTATTATCGTAATTTTCATTTCCTTTTCGCACAGGAATATACAATAGAAAATATACGAATACATAGAATTCTCCCTGTGCTTCCCCCTCTCACATTAAAAATGAGAAAACTCTTTTACTTCTTTATTATATGAATTACTTTTTCCATTCTTTTTTAAGTTTTTGTAAAATTACATGTAAGAATATAAAATGAAACTTTATTCAGTAAGGGGCATCCATCCCCGGCTAATTATTAGTTAAACCAATCAGGCTTTTACAGGAATTAAGATCCCCACCTAACTTCTTTTCTCCAACTGAATTTTGAGGTGCGAACCTTACTGCCCGTTCATGCGGATAAATTCCCACATTTTAACACGGAACTTACTCATTTCTAGGTGTAACACTTATAATACTGAAATAAAAATATTCATTATCGAAAAAAGAGAAAATGTCATATTCTAAAGTCCAATACAATTAACCTTCTCAAATGATTCAACATTCTGTATACAATTGTCATATATTCTATCCGCTTCCATTTACCACACAAAGAAAAAAAGATTGAATTCTAATCTTTTTGTGATACCATATGTTATGAGCCTGTAAATAAACATCATAATTTTCAGATAAATATATTAAAAAAAATTACGTTAGACTATAAAAGGGTGGGGTATTAATGGACTCACAAGTGATTTATGCCATCTTGGCATCTTTCATCACTGTACTTGTCGTTACTCCTTTAGTTATTAAGTTAGCTTTTAAAATAGGAGCAACAGATAAGCCAAACGCTCGTAAAGTACACCAAAAGATTATGCCTCGTCTTGGCGGGTTAGCGATATTTATTGGTGTAGCTGTAGGATTTGTTGTCGGCGGCTTATACGAACAAAGAATGTTATCGATAACGCTAGGTGCGATTATCATTGTAATCATCGGTATTTTAGATGATATGTACGAGTTATCTGCGAAGGTAAAATTCGGTGGACAACTACTAGTTGCCATGATGATTGTAAAAAGTGGATTATTAGTGCAAGTATTATATATCCCAATCCTCGGGGATACTGAACTTGGATGGCTTGCTTATCCAATTACAGTATTTTGGATTGTAGGTATTACAAATGCAATCAACTTAATTGATGGCTTAGATGGGTTATCTGCTGGTATTTCATCTATCGTACTTGCAACGCTAGCATATATGGCCTTCACTAGCCCATGGGGCACTGGAGCCGCTATTATCTTACCACTAGCATTAATTACATTAGCAAGTACAATTGGATTTTTATTCTACAACTTCCATCCAGCAAAAATTTTCATGGGAGATACAGGCGCACTATTTTTAGGATACTGTATTTCTGTTATATCGTTACTTGGATTATACAAAAGTGTAACGTTATTCAGCTTTATCGTTCCAGTTATCATTTTAGGCGTACCTGTATTTGATACGACATTTGCAATTATCCGTCGTATCGTAAATAAAAAACCTATTTCAGCACCAGATAAATCGCATTTACATCACCGTTTACTTGCAATGGGCTTCTCTCATCGTAAAACGGTACTAATTATATACGCATTCGGTATTTTCTTTAGTGTAAATGCAATCATTTTCTCTAGTGCGACATTATGGTTATCCATTATTCTTCTTTTCGTTTTAATCTTCTTTACAGAAATCATTGCTGAAGTAATTGGGCTTGTACATGAACGTTACAAACCACTTATTTCCTTTTATAAAAAAGTGAAAAAACGCGAAGACTAATTGTAGTATAGCCTTTACAATTATGAAATATTCAAATAGCATCCTCTTTCTTATAAGAGGATGCTATTTTTTATTCATCATTTTATATTTCCAAAATATAGATTGTTTGAGAGCTCCACTATTGGAGAAAGATATACATAATAAGAAAAGGATTATATTTTCTTTTTTACATCTTGATTGTCAAACTGAGGGTGAATGTTATGATCAAGCGAGTATTTCAATACGTTATTTTATTTTTAACAATTACTATGTACACGTCATCTCATGCAGGAGCAACTACCATTACCCCTGCTGAACATCATCCAAATACCGAAACTACCTCTTCTACAAAAAAAATCGCGTACTTAACATTTGATGACGGACCAAACAAATATACTACGCAAATTTTAAACATCTTAAAGGAAAAGAACGGAAAAGCAACTTTCTTTGTTATTGGTGGAAAAGTACCACATTATAAAAAAACAATGCAACGATTGATTCAAGAGGGGCATTATATCGGACTTCACAGTATGTCACACGATGTAAAACGCCTTTACACTGGTGATCCATCCGCTTTAATTACAGAAATGGAACAAACACAAAATATTGTTCAGCAAGTTACAAAATTAAATTCACATCTCGTTCGTGTCCCGTATGGTAGCATGCCTTACTTAAAAAAGAATTACCGTGATGCACTTGTATCCGCCCAGTATAAAATGTGGGATTGGACAATCGATACATATGACTGGAAAAGCTATGACAATCCTTCTGCCATACTAGAAAGAGTACGTAATCAGAGCGATGAACAAGTCGAAGTGATTTTAATGCATGATTCGAGTGTAACCGTACAAATACTGCCTAAAGTAATTGATTACTTACAGTCACAAGGATACAAACTTCTTCCCTATAATCCATCTTCTCACCTCGAAGTGAACTTTTGGAAAGACACAAGATTGTAACAGCTTTAGTGCCTATTTGCTAAAGCTGTTTTATTTTTCTCTTCCCACCCTTCCCATTTTTGTGTAAAATTTTAAATAGTGATGAAGTTTCGAGGTGAATAGAAATGAAACGAATAGATCTCATTTTTAACGCAATACAAGAAGGCAATTATATAGAAGGTGTAACCGCATCAGAACTCGCTACCCTGTTGCAACTAGATCGTGCCAATGTAAGTAGCGACTTAAACAAACTTGTAAAAGATAAACGTTTATTAAAAACAAATACGCGTCCTGTTCGTTTTTATATAGAAACGAACGCTTCGTTGGAAACGCATTCAAAGGAAATGACTTCATTAGATACATTTGCAATTGAAAATACAAGCCTTAAAATCGCAATCGAAAAAGCGAAAGCTTCTATTCTCTATCCTCCAAACGGTATGCATACTTTACTGCTAGGAGAAACAGGGGTCGGAAAATCTATGTTCGCTTCTTTAATGCACGAATATGCAATTGAAGTTGAACAGCTTCCTAAAAATGCACCATTTATCGTCTTTAACTGTGCCGATTACGCAAATAATCCACAGCTACTACTGGGGCAGTTATTTGGGATTAAAAAAGGAGCTTATACAGGGGCAAGTGATCAAAAAGGGTTAATTGAAAAAGCACATGAAGGGATCCTTTTCTTAGATGAAGTACATCGCCTTCCTCCAGAGGGACAAGAAATGCTTTTCACCTTTATTGACCGCGGGGTATACCGCCGCCTTGGAGAAACAGAAAACGAGCGTAAAGCACAAGTATTAATCATTACTGCAACAACAGAAGAACCAAATTCATTTTTATTAAAAACATTTACAAGACGTATACCAATGACTGTTACGCTGCCACCACTTCGTGAGCGTACACATAAAGAACGATTTGCTTTACTGCAACTATTTTTCACAAATGAAGCAATCCGTCTGCGAAAAGAAATTCACGTTAGTCCGAATGCAATGCGCGCTTTCGTCTTTTACAATTGCCCCAATAACATCGGGCAATTAAAAACGGATGTACAAATTGCCTGTGCGAAAGCCTATTCTGACCTTGTGACAAAGAAACGTGATTCTGTCTACGTTTCAAGTACAGATTTACCTTGGTATATGAAAGAAGGGCTATTCATTGAAAGAAAGAGCCGTCATCTATACCAAATACCAAATGAAACATTTATATTTACAGGTGATGAAGGTTGGAGTAATCATAAAATAGAGAATGAAAAACGTTCTTCTATTTACGATTATATTGATTATAAATACGAAGAACTTCAAGCTCGCGGTATTGAAGAAGACGAATTAGAATTACTAATAGAAAATGATATTCAAAGCTTTTTCGTACAATATTTTAACCAAATTTCTAAAAAAACAAGTCATGAAAATGTTTTTAAAATTGTGGATCGTAATATCGTTTCCGTATGTGAAAGAATTGCGGAACTTGCTGAAAAGCATTTATCTAAGACGTTTGATGAAAAAGTATTTCTCGCTTTAAGCTTACATGTACAGACAACTCTACAACGTTTGCAAGCTGGGAAACAAATTCATCACCCACAATTAAATCAAATTCGTACGAAATATAAGGACGCTTTTTCCGTAGCTATGCAATGCATTCAACTACTGGAGGACGAATTACAAATAACAATGCCTATTGATGAAGCAGGCTTTTTAACAATGTTCTTCGTTGTTGATCCAATTCCTGCCTCACAAACAGAAGTAAAAGTATTAATATTAGCGCACGGCAACGGCATCGCAACAGAAATGGCAAACGTCGCAAACGAACTGCTCGGCATCGAGGAAGTAACCGGTATCGATATGCCGTTACATGAATCGCCGAAAGATTTCTTAGAGCGTGTGAAAGTGTATATGAAAACACTCCAAAATGTAAATGGACTTCTCTTACTCGTCGATATGGGCTCTCTCGCTTATATTGGTGATATATTAGAAACTGAGTTCAAAATTCCGGTACGTGTTCTTTCCATGACAAGCACTCCACATGCACTAGAAGCAGCTCGAAAAGCTCAACTTGGCTACTCGTTAGATGCATTATATGAAACAGTGAAGAACTTAACACCGTTTTACTTAAACGTACAAGAAGAAAAGAAAAAGCCACTATCACCAATGAAGTCTGTTATTTTAACAGCTTGTTTAACTGGGGAAGGCAGTGCTTTAGCTATTCAAAAAATGTTAGAGAACTATTTGCGATTTGACAAAGACTTAATTGAAATTATTCCGATTAGTATCGTCCATGAAAAAGATTTAACGAAAATGATTGAGAACATAAAAAAAGAGCGGAATATCATTTGTATCGTCACAAATTTCGATGTGCAGGTGCCATGCTTAACATACCATTTCCAAGACATTGTAAACTACACAGCGATTCAGCCAATTCAAGAATTAATTACGTATGAAGAAACATATGCAAAAATGGCTGATATTCTGGAACAACAAATGCAGCGGAACGACGGAGCATTACTTATTAAAACAATTCGTTACGCATTAAATACAATTCAAGAATTAATTTCCTTACAGCTAACTCCTGACAGCTTAATGGGTGTGATTCTGCATATGAGCTGTATGGTAGACCGTCTTCAAAAAGGAGAAAGCCTCCTCCCTCATCCAGATAAAGAGAAACGAAGACAAGATGAGTACTGGATGTATATGAAAGTGAAAAAAGCATTACAACCAATTGAAAATACATTTGAAATACAAATACCTGATGATGAAGTGTTTTATATCATGGACTTCTTCATTAAAAATCAGCCTGTAAAAAATTAATCGAAGCAGTTTTTTAAATATATCGACCGTAACGCGAATTATATTAGCGATTTTCACAATATATCGATTTACCGACAATAACCACTAAAATTTGTACCTTATAGGAAAAAGGGCTGTTCCAAAATATGGACAGCCTTTTTTCTACTTCTTTACTTTTCTGATTCTCCCCCTGATTTCGCCCTTCTTATTCGACTTCGTATAAACATTTACATATACATTTGCCTGAATGATTTCTTGAAGTAGGCTATCAAACGCTCTCCCCTGTAAAGGCCCTTCAAAATCTTCCACATTGACTACACCGGTCACGACTCCTTCATTTACACTAATACCTTGCTTTATTGGGCCAAACAAATTTAAAACCACTGGACCAATTTGATCCGCTTTCCCTAAATGAATTTGGCATGATGTAACTTTTTCGATGTTTTTCAATATGATCCGATATTGTAATTTCTTTAAATCATCACTAAATATAAACTCTGTTACACCATAAGCTTCTGTATTTACAGGAGGTATTTCCCTCTTCCCTGTTAACCTCGCAAAGAAATGTGTTGTCATACAGGCATTCTCCTTATATAAATTTCCCAGCACTACTTCTACTACTTTATGGTTTATACATAATCATTTATGACTTTTTCAAGTTTTAATTACGAAGAAAAGATTCACATAATCTTTACATTAGAATCGTTCCTTTTTCTTTACTATCTCTTGTATAATGCACGTAGGAAAGCATTATAGGAGGTAGTTTTGAAAAATAACAAATATACTTTTCACACATTATTAGAGATTTTTCTCGTCTCATTTAAATTAGGACTTACTTCATTTGGTGGTCCTGTCGCCCATCTTGGCTATTTCCACCACGAATACATACAAAAAAGAAAATGGATGGATGAACGAAGCTATGGAGATTTAGTAGCACTATGCCAATTCCTTCCTGGTCCTGCTAGCAGTCAAGTCGGTATGGGGGTTGGATTATTAAGAGGCGGGGTATTAGGAGCTATTATTTCATGGATTGGATTCACTCTACCGTCTGTGCTTGTTTTAGTTTTCTTCGCCTCATTCCTTAATCAATTCGACCTTGGAAGTGCTGGCTGGATTCATGGACTAAAACTTGTAGCAGTCGCAATTGTTGCTCATGCCATATGGGGAATGGCGCAAAAATTAACGCCAGACCGAAATCGTGCGACGATTGCTATTGTAACTGCCGCAATCGCCTTATTATGGCCAAGTAGCTGGACACAAGTCATTCTCATTATAGTATCTGGCTTTATCGGCTGGTTTTTATATCGCAACCAACCAATTAGTCAATCTCAAAATATAAAAGTACCTATTTCAAAAACGATAGCAGTTTCTTGTCTCATCTTATTCTTCGGACTATTACTGTTGCTACCAATATTAAGACCGTTCTCATATTACATCGCTTTATTTGATAGTTTCTATCGCTCTGGCGCACTTGTATTTGGAGGCGGACACGTCGTGCTACCCCTTCTTGAAGGTGAGTTCGTACAAAACGGAATGATGACGAAAGAACAGTTCCTAGCTGGATACGGATTAACACAAGCCGTACCAGGTCCACTATTTACATTCGCTTCTTATATAGGAGCTGTGTTAAACGGGACGCTTGGGGCAATACTCGCAACAATTGCAATCTTTCTTCCTGCTTTCTTGCTCGTTATTGGTGTTTTACCATTTTGGGACAGTGTGAGAAAAATATCTTACATACAAGGCGCACTACTTGGAATCAATGCAGCTGTTGTCGGTATTTTATTAGCAGCTTTTTATGATCCTATTTGGACGAGCACAATTATGAACGCTGTAGATTTTGTTTTTGCATCTCTTCTATTTTGCTTGCTCGCTTTTTGGAAAACACCACCTTGGGTTATCGTTATACTCGGAGCCTTTGGCGGATATATCCTATCGATTTTGTAAATAAAAAAACGACGGCATTATGTAGCCGTCGTTTTTCTATTAAAACTTCACAAGTTCTATTCCTTCAGGCAACTCGCTCTCTGTTAAAATACGCAATTCTTTCACACGATCCATTACGTAAGAAGAACGCTTCACAAGCTCTGGATCAATATACGCTGGATGAACCATAATTTCTACCGTTTGTTCACCTTGTACTCTTTCTTTTAACTTCACAAAGTAATCTTCCGTCACACCATCCGCGTAAAAGTCACTGTAAAACACGTCAGAAAACGGGCGTACTGCTCGCTCTTCCTCACAACGACGAATTGGAACATTATATGTAGCCGCTAATCTCTCAAGAACATCGTGCAAGATCGGTAATCCATGCACGTGATGATGACTATCTAAATGAGTTGGTTTTAATCCGTAAGATAGGAATTTCTCAATTTGAGCAGTCCATTCTCTCTCAACTTCTTCTGCATTTAGCTTCCCTTCCCATACGACGCTTTGTTTATGAAACAATCCATCGCTATTTACAAGTGATGGTACGTCTCCAAGAAGAGGTTTCCCTGCCGTTAATACGAGATGTACGCCTACTCCGAGTAGGTTATATTCTTTTGCTAAGCGTACCGCATGCTCTGTTCCTGGCATATTCATCATCATCGTCGTTGAATTTACAAGTCCATTTATATGTCCATCAATAATGCCGTAATTTGTACCTTCTGTAAGACCAAAATCATCTGCGTTTACAATTAACTTAATCATCGTAATACCTCCTAATAGAATAAAAAAAGCGGGCTAAATAGCGCCGCTTTATTTCTCTACCTTTTTAAAGAACTGCGGAAGATATTCTTTATGTGCTTCCAACATTTCATCTAAAATTTGTTTTGCAACTTTATCTGATGGTACAAGTGGATTAATTGTCATAGCAAGCAGCGCTTTATGATAATCTCCTGTAACAGCAGCTTCAATTGTTGTGCGCTCAAATGATTTAATTTGTTGTACTAAACCGCGAACTGGTACGGGAAGATCTCCGACCGCAATTGGTTTTGGACCCTCTTTCGTAATAATACAGTTCACTTCAACAGCAGAATCATGCGGTAAGCTTGCAATTGTTCCATTGTTTCGTGTATTAACAGGCTGGATATCACCTTTATTATTGTAAATAGACGTAATTAAGCTACATGCTGCGTCACTATAATAAGCGCCGCCACGTTTTTCTAATTGTGGTGGTTTAATATCTAAGTTCGGGTCTTTATATAACTCGAATAAATCATCTTCTAATTGTTTTACTACTTCTGCACGTGTACCTTTTTCAACCGAAGCTTCTTTCTCTTCTTCTAACATTTCACGTGTTTTGTAGTAATAACGATGGTATGGACATGGAATTGCACGAAGACCGCGAATAAAGTCTGGCTCCCAGTTAAGTGCTGCAATATTTTCCATCGTAATTTGCTTTTCTGGATCTGTTACAAGCTCTAACACACGATCCATTACACTTACGCCATCTAAATATACGTCTAGTCCGTATACCATATGATTTAAACCTGCAAAATCAACGTGTACACGACTTGCATCTACTTCAAGTAATCTTGCAAGACCCATGCGGATTCCGATTGGAACGTTACATAGACCAACTACTCTTTGAATATTTGTATAACGAAGGACAGCTTCTGTTACCATACCAGCTGGGTTCGCGAAGTTAATTAACCATGCATTCGGACAAAGCTCCTCCATATCCTTACAAATATCTAAAATAACAGGAATCGTTCTCAGCGCTTTGAATAAACCACCAGGACCATTCGTTTCCTGACCAATTACATCATATTTTAATGGGATTGCTTCATCTTTTGCACGAGCTTCTAATAAACCTACGCGAAGCTGCGTTGTTACGAAGTCAGCATCTTTTAATGCTTCACGGCGATCAAGTGTTAAATGTACCTCGATTGGTAAACCAGATTTTTTCACCATACGCTTCGCTAAGTTACCAACGATTTCTAATTTTTCTTTTCCTGCCTCAATATCTACTAACCAAATTTCACGAACAGGAAGCTCATCATAACGTTTAATAAACCCTTCAATTAACTCTGGTGTATAACTAGATCCACCGCCGATTGTAGCAATTTTAATTCCAGTCATGCTTTATTCCCCTTTCGCTTCTAACTTTTTATAAAGATCAATAAATTCTGCTGCTAATTCTTTTACTGTAATCGCATTCATTAAATGATCTTGTGCATGAATTAAAAGAACACTAATCTCTGTTTTTTCTCCTCTTGCTTCTGATTGTATGAGCTCTGTTTGGAAATGATGCGCTTCATTAATCGCTTCTTTCGCCTTCACCATCGCTTCATCAGCCTCTGCCATTTTCCCCTGTTTGGCAAATTGAAGTGCCTCCATTGCAAAGCTTCGTGCATTACCACTATTTAAAATTAATTGGAATGGAATTTGTTCTGCTGTAGTCATCATAATTACCGCCCTCTCTATTATGGTTCAACCGATTGAAATACCCCTTCAGTTTGAACATTTCTATTACATTATTATTTTATGAATGATAGTTTGGTGTTCTTGTAGATGGATTTCATCTTTTTGAACATGATATAAAGGTAGTTGTTCTCACAGACAATCTTATCTGCGAGAACAACCTTTATGTTACATAGGTACAGAGTTGTTATTTCCTTGTGCTGCTGCTTTTTCAGTACGAACAACAGAACGATCGCATAATACAACAAATGGATAATAGATCACCATCGCAATTACAAAGTTGAATAACTGTAGGAGTGCACCTGAAAGATGTCCACCTGTTACAAGATAACCACTAATAATTGGTGGTGTTGCCCATGGAATCATCCCAACTGTTTTTGGTACCCAGCCAATAGATATAGCTGTATAAGAAGTAATTACTAATACAATTGGTGTTATGATAAACGGTAAGAATAAAATTGGATTTAAAATAATTGGTGTACCAAAGATTACTGGTTCGTTAATGTTAAATGCACCAGGACCAATTGATAAACGAGATACACTGCGTAATTGTGCACTTTTCGCTACAATTAACACAACTACTAAGAACGCTAATGTTGCACCAGAACCACCAAGATATACGAAAGTATCAAAGAATGGTTTTGTAACAATGTTTGGAACATCAAATGCAGATGTACCACCTTTGAATAACTTCATGTTTTCCTCTAATGCCGGTAAGTATAATGGCTCAATAATACCACCAACGATATTTGGACCATGTAAACCGAAGAACCAAAGAAGATGAACAAGGATTACAATGATAATTGCACTTGGTAATGTCCCTGCTAAACTTTGCAGTGGTGATTGAATCGTATTAAAGATAAATTCATGAACACTTGTACCAGCTAATTTCACTGCTAATTGAATACCTGCAACTACTGTTAAGATAACAAATGCTGGAACTATAGCTGCGAACGATCTTAAAACTGCTGGTGGTACTCCATCAGGCATTTTAAATGTAATGTTTCTTTGTACAAAGAAACGGAATACCTCAGTAACAAGGAGCGCCACAATAATTGCTACGAATAACCCTTGTGCACCTGTCCAAGCTAAGTTCAATCCGCCTTCTTTCGGTGTTGTTGGCGTAAGAATAATTAACGCACCAAATGAAATAATACCTGCTGACAAACCATCAACGCCGTAAGATTTTGCTAAGTTATAACTTGTTGTAAATGCTATGATTAGTGCTAGAATTGCGAAAGAACCAGTCCACATTCCACCGCCAACTTGTTTCCACGTTTCACCAAACAAACCTTTCATAAACTCTTGGAAAGCTTCAGACGGAAAACCATTAATTAGTGATGCCAATGCACCAACTAAGATAAGTGGCATAACTGCAATAAATCCGTCACGGATCGCAGCTAAGTGACGTTGCGATCCGATTTTACCAGCGACAGGAACAATATATTTCTCCATGAATGCAATAAACTTTTGCATTTCGCTTCCCCCCTAATTATTTTTTAAGTGTTAACGCGTGATCTAAAACTGCTTCTCCATTCATCATGCCGTAGTGCATTGGATTGATAACGTCGATTCCAACGTTTCTCTCATCAGCAAGCGTTTTCATTGAAGAAAGCATGTAACGAACTTGTGGTCCTAGTAATAATACATCTGCTTGATCGATATTTGTTTTTACTGCATCCCCAGATACAGCCCAGATCTTTCCTTCTAGACCGCGAGCTTTTGCAGCCGCTTCCATTTTTGTAACTAGTAAACTTGTAGACATCCCTGCTGAGCAACATAATAAAATATTCATTTGAAAATCCCCCTTGTGTAGTATAAAAAATTTATGTTTATTTATTTTTCTTTACGCTATTTATTAATGCAATTAGCGTGCCAACTTTTTAAAACCACTAAAATCAGCACTTTTTCGACTGTTTTCTTTGTGTGTTAACGCTTTCAATTAGTGTGTCACCTAAAAAACACACAGTGTGTTATAAAACAACACGCTTTTAACACATAACTGTATGAAAATAGATTAGTGTTTAGTTGTCTAGTTGTATTTAAAACAAAAAATACACTAAAAAAATTTTTTGCGCGTGAAAATCTAGTAAAAATAAACCTCTCTTCAATACACTCTTCTATCTATTGTCCAAGCCAACTCTACTAAATTACATAGAATAGAATAAAATAACACAATTCGAAAGGGGATTCCTATGCCAAAACATAGAAAACAGAACAAAATAAAGATTTATAGAATAACAAGCTATAAAAAAGACAAGCGCTCTGAATTAGACTCTGATAAATTTGAACTAGAACAACAGGAAATGGAAAATAAACAGGACAAGCAAGATAAACAGGATAAGCAGAACAAACAAGAACAATCGGAAAATGTAATCATAGTACCCACAAATTCACACAGCTTAGATATATGGGATGAAATTTCTCTTAAAGAAATACAAGCTGGTGAGCATACAAATTTATTTGCAGAACAAAGTAATTATCAAAATATTACTTTGTTACAAGTAAGTGACGTCCGTTTATATTTGGACAAGCAATTACAATTTAGTTCCGTCGATGAGCAAATTTATCATGAAGCACTTGTTCATCCAATTATGTCAAAGGTAATTGATCCAAAACGTGTTCTTATATTAGGTGGTGGCGATGGTCTTGCTTTACGAGAAGTTTTAAAATATGAAACTGTGCTACATGTAGATCTTGTTGATTTAGACGAGGCAATGATTAATATGGCACGTAATGTTCCGGAAGTAGTTTCTTTAAATCAAAGTGCATTTTTTGATAGTCGTGTAAATGTACACGTATGCGATGCAAAAGAATTTCTAAATTCTTCTTCCTCTCTATACGATGTAATTATTATTGATTTTCCTGATCCAGCAACAGAAGTTTTAAGTACTTTATATACAAGCGAACTTTTTGCTCGGATAGCTACATTTTTAACAGAAGATGGAGCATTCGTCTGCCAATCTAATTCACCTGCTGATGCACCTCTTGTATATTGGAGCATCGGTAACACAATCGAACATGCTGGATTGACTGTGAAAAGTTATCATACAATCGTTCCTTCTTTCGGAACTGACTGGGGATTTCATATTGCTGCTAACTCTGCCTATGTACTCGATCAAATTGAACAATTATATGTTGTGCCAACTCCTCGAACATTACCTTCTCTTCTTGCTCCTTTGTTTCAATTTCAAGAAGAACATTTAGAACAACGTAATCTCGCTCTTTTAAACTCAGAATCAAACCTTATCCTACATCAATGTTACAAAAAAGAAATGGAGTTTTGACGATATTATAGTGAGGAGTGCTACTTTATGGAATACTCTACTTTCGGTAAGCATATAATAGTAGATTTATGGGGAGTGGACTTTTCTTTATTAGATGATGTTCACTTTTTAGAATATCATTTAGTTACTGCTGCTGATCGCTCTGGTGCCCATGTTTTAAACGTAAGTACAAAAGAATTCGATCCGCATGGCGTTACTGTTTTAGTTTTACTATCTGAAAGCCACCTTTCTATTCACACTTATCCAGAAAAAAACTTTGCAGCCATTGACTGTTATACGTGTGGTACGACCGTTGAACCGCAAATAGCGATTGATTATATCGTAAGTATATTAAAACCAAATGAGATGCATATAAAAAAGCTAATCCGTGGTATAGGGGAGATTGTTACTACCGATTAAATATCACTCTTACTCATTTGTAAAAAGGAGGATTATAAATACCATCAGTGGAACGAACACTCCACTGATGGTACAGACACATACATAAAAAAACCTTGCATACGCAAGGTTCATTCCGATACTGACATCTTCCTATATAATTCTACAAATTCACTCGCTAATTCCTTCACCGTAATCGCATTCATTAAATGATCTTGCGCGTGCACCATCAGAAGGGTAACCTCGGTCTTTTCACCACCGGCTTCTTTCTGTATGAGCTCCGTTTGCACACGGTGCGCCTCTTTTAATTCCTCTAACGCTTCTTGTAATTTAGCTTCTGCTTCTATAAATTCTCCACGCTTTGCGCAATCAATTGCTTCCATTGAACAACTTCTCGCATTTCCCCCATGCAAAATTAAATGAAAAGCCTTCGTTTCTATCGTATCCATTTTAGTTCTTTACTCCCCCTTTTCTTCCGCCAACTTTTGTTTATCCCATATTTTTAAGAACGGTAAATAAATGAAGAATGCAAGCGCAAAATTAACAAGTTGTAACACAACACCTGAAATTTTCCCACCTGATCCTAAATATCCACTAAAAAGAATAGGTGTCGTCCAAGGTACAGCAGCTCCGCTCGGACGGGCAACTAACCCCCATTCCATCGCAAAGTAAGAAACAATCGTTAACACAACTGGAACCAATATAAATGGAATTAGTAAAATTGGGTTCATGACAATCGGCATACCAAAAGTTACCATCTCATTAATATTAAATATACCAGGTGCAATTGACAATCTCCCTAAACTTTTTAATTGCTGACTTCGTGCAAACAATAACATTCCAATAACTAAAGCAAGTGTCGCACCAGATCCGCCCATATAAATCCATAAATCAAAAAACTGTGCAGTAATCGTATTTGGTATATCTTGCCCTGCTTGGTAAGCAACTCGATTTTGATCCATTAACGACAACCAAACCGGACTCATTACACCACCAACAATAGTAGCTCCATGAATTCCACATGACCAAAGAACATGAACGAGAATAACAGCTATTATTGCGCCCCAAAGACTAGCACCAAGTACACTAAGTGGTTCCTGTAAAATTTGCCCCACAATATTATGGATACTGCCAAAAGAAGTATTTTCTATAATTAAGCGTAAAATCCAAATAACCGTTACAACAATAAATCCTGGAACAAGCGCGGCAAATGAACGTGTCACAGCTGGCGGAACTGTCTCTGGCATCTTTATAATTATCTTTTTTTGTACAATAAACCGATAAAGTTCAGTAGATATAAGTGCAATAATCATTGCTACAAATAACCCTTGGCTTCCCATTAACGCAGCTGGGATAGCACCTTCTACAAGTACACTCTCTTTTGTACTTGGTATAATATATGCAACTTGAAATGGCGTCGCAAGTAAAAACGTCACAAGCGACAATGCCCCGGATGCTAAAGCGTCCACTTTATAATATTCTCCAAGTCTGTAAGCGATTCCAAAAACAGCTATTAAAGCCATTATATTAAAAGTTGCACTAACTGGATACCCTAAAGCCCTCTGCCAATTATCTCCAAACAAACCTGCCATAAAATCATTATAACCTGGTATTGGTAAAGCACTAATAATAAGGAAAAATGATCCTATAATTAAGAAAGGCATCGTCAATACAAGTCCATCACGAATCGCTAGCAAATGCCTCTGTTCTGCAACCTTCCCCGCTACTGGCATTACATATTTCTCTAAAAACCGTATCATCTATCCCACACTCCTCATGGTTTCATTAACAAAGCTGCTTGCAAGATAGCTTCTCCATTACAAAGCCCGTAATGGACGGATTGAATGACATCAACAGGTATTCCCTTCTCCTTACATAATTCTTTCATTTTCGGTAATAAATAACGTACTTGCGGTCCTAGTAAAAGTACATCAGCTTCATCTATGTGACTATTTACTTCAGAACCTGATACAGCCCAAATCTTTACCTCTATCCCTTTTGCCTCTGCTGCTTTCTCCATTTTTGTAACAATCAAACTGGAAGACATTCCCGCTGCACAGCAAAGTAAAATATTCATCCCTTTTCCCTCCCCCTTTTTCCAAACCTAAGTTACGGTGCATCCTTTGCCATCACTAGGTTACAAATATATATGTCTAGATTTCCTGCTGTATGCCGAGCTTAAAAACAAAAATTTCTCGGTTTTCACGCTATTCCATCTATCATTATTCTCCTAGTAAAGAGGACTCTAACTCGCTATAATAATTCAGTATGATTTTTTTAATTGATAGGAGGATATATTTATGAAGGCATATCGCTTTCCACTTATTTTATTATCTTCTATCCTAATTGGTGGTTTCATTGGTTATTTCATGGGTGCCGATGCAGTTGCTTTAAAGCCGCTTGGTGACATTTTCTTAAACTTAATGTTTACGATTGTTGTACCTTTAGTGTTCTTTAGCATCGCGTCATCTATTGCTAATATGGATGGATTAAAACGTTTCGGTAAAATTATGTCTAGTATGGCTGGGACTTTCTTATTTACAAGTATTTTAGCTGCTATTTTTATGATTATTGTCGTGAAAGTATTCCCGCCAGCACAAGGTGTTGTATTAGAACTAACACAACCTGACAAAGCTGAAAAAGCGGTTAGTGTTGCGGATCAAATTGTTGGTATTATAACAGTATCTGATTTCTCGAAGTTACTATCTCGTGAAAATATGTTAGCTCTTATTTTCTTCTCTATTTTAATGGGGGTTGCCACTTCCGCAGTTGGTGAAAAAGGAAAGCCATTCGCTACATTCTTACAAGCTGGTGCAGAAATTTCAATGAAAGTTGTATCTTTCATTATGTACTACGCTCCAATCGGACTTGCTGCTTACTTCGCGGCATTAGTTGGTGAATTCGGACCACAACTTCTTGGAACTTACTTCCGAGCAGCAATGGTATACTATCCAGCGTCTCTAATTTACTTCTTTGTATTCTTCACGTTCTATGCATACCTTGCCGGTCGCAAACAAGGTGTACAAATATTTTGGAAGAACATGGTATCTCCTACAGTTACATCACTAGCAACTTGTAGTAGTGCTGCTAGTATTCCAGCGAACTTGGAAGCAACGAAGAAAATGGGTATCTCTTCTGACGTTCGTGAAACAGTTGTCCTTCTTGGATCTACACTTCATAAAGATGGATCTGTTTTAGGTGGCGTATTAAAAATTGCTTTCTTATTCGGTATTTTCAACATGGAATTCGAAGGACCGAAAACATTAGCAATTGCACTTGTTGTTTCTCTATTAGTAGGAACAGTAATGGGCGCTATTCCAGGTGGTGGTATGATTGGTGAAATGTTAATCGTTTCTCTATACGGCTTCCCGCCAGAAGCATTGCCAATTATCGCAGCAATTAGTACAATCATTGACCCTCCTGCAACAGTGTTAAACGTAACAGGAGATAACGCTTGTGCCGTAATGACAGCTCGCCTTGTAGAAGGTAAGAACTGGATCAAAAATAAATTTGCTTAATAAATAGAAAGAGGATGCTCATTTTGAGCATCCTCTTTTGTTGTTATTTGTTGATAAGTCGATATCCTTGTCGAAACGTCGATATAATCCATTCCGCCACAAATTTGTTATAATCTTCACAAATATTCCACACTCATTATCCATTCTCCGTACTATAATCATGTATGGAAAAGGAGATGGACATTATGACTCAAAGCGCACCAGAATTTAAAGTTTTGCAAAGCATTGCATTCCTCGCTGTCGTTTTGCAAAGTTCCTTATTATATACAATGAATCAAGGAAATGTTTCACTTGAGCAATCCCTCATTATGGGTATGCTATTTAACCTTGCAAAATTTTCAGCACCTGCATTCATATTTATCGTCGGCTTTCACTTAATTCGGCAATATACGAAGCAACTAGCCTATACAGAATATATTTATGAAAAAGCCGCACATTTACTCATTCCTTATTTCTTCTGGTCTATTCTTTACTTATTAACAACAAACGATATGATTACACTACAAAGTGGTATAAAAAGTTTATTACTCGGAACAGCCGCGCCCCATCTTTGGTACGTTATTATGATGTTCCAAATTCACTTATTGTTCCCTTTGCTATGCACACTATTTTATTGGTTTCAAAAACGAACAGAAAATAAAAAAGACATATATAAATATATGACCATCTTTGCTTGTCTATATTTCCTCTTAATGTGGTATTCTTCCCACTACATTTTTAATGGAGAGAAATTGACTAGCTCAACCATTTTACATTATACAGATCGTTCCTTCTTCTTCTACTCATTCTATTTCGTCATGGGAGGAATCGCTGCTGTCGCACTAAAAGCGTGGCGTACATTTGTCATGAAACATATCCCGCTTATAACAATGTTATTTTTCGTCTTATTTCTATTCATCAATTATGAGTTATTTAGTTTTTACGGAGCAAACTCTATTCATTTAACCGTTTCGACTTATTTAAAACCGTCTATGTTTTTATATATCGTATGCGAAATTATTATACTTTACGTGCTGTCTATTACAATCGTACAACGACGAGGTTTCTTATATAAAGCTTTACGATTTATTGGGAGTTACACGTATGGTGCTTATTTAGCTCATTTTTTCTTCTTGCAACTATGTACAAAATTTCTTTCTTTATTCACACTGCAAGAAAACACAATATTATATAGCTTATTATTATTTACAATAACGGCCACAATCTCGATTTCAGCAATGGTCATTTGCAGTACACTACCATTTCATACATGGATTACAGGGCCTTCCCCTACGACAAATATGAAATGGGCTAAGATTGTACTTCGGAAAAATCACGAAAAAGTATTCAAACCATATCTTTGATATAATAGAATTCCATACAAGAAAAGAAAGTAGGACACACCTATGATTAATCAAATTGGACAAATTATGTTATATGTAAATAATCAAGATGAAGCAGTACAATTTTGGACTGAGACAGTAGGATTCCAAATTATTGCGGAAGAAAATAACGGACAAGGCTTTCGCTGGATTGAAATTGCACCAACGAAAGAAGGAGGCACAAGCATCGTCCTTCACGATAAAGCGTTAATTGCGAAGATGCAACCTGAATTAAACTTAAATACACCTTCACTTATGTTCTTCTCTAATAACTTAGATCAACTGTATAAAGATCTTTCTGAGAAAAACGTTACAGTTGGACAAGTTGTAGATTTACCTACAGGTAGAGCATTCAACTTTGCTGATAATGAAAACAATTACTTTGCGGTAATGGAGCGTAAATAAAAAAGAAGCTATCCTAAAAAAACGGATAGCTTCTTTCATTTTAAGAAACTTGTTCTGCATTCGTTTCCCTATGTTGTATATGACTCGTAATCCAAGCAATTCCGCCAGCAACAACGAGATAGCATAACAATATTAAAATTTGCATTTGTAATTGCGACCAATCTCCTAAAGAAATCACATCTTGTAGCCCTCTAAGAGAATGGGACATTGGAAGAAATTCTCCAATTTTGCTAAGAACAGCTATATTTAATTCTCCTGGGAAAGTCCCCCCGCTCGTCGCTAATTGCAAGACTAGAAGCGTTACCGCTAAGAACTTTCCAACAAGACCAAATACCGTTACTAACATAAGAATAAACGTCATGAACGTAAAGGAAATAACGATACTTGATAAAACAAAGAGTGGCACACTTGCAACTTCTAATTTCATAACTCCTAGCACAGCCACATCCACAAGTAATGCTTGAATAAGTCCAATTACATATACCAATCCTAGTTTATTAATAAAATGTACTGTTCCGCTTACCTTCATATTTTGTCTACGGCCAAGAGGTAAAATATTCGATGCCATAATTCCGCCAACATAAAATGCCAGTGATAAAAAGTATGGTGCAATGCCTGAACCGTAGTTAGGCACATCAGAAACTGTCGACTTCACTAACTGAACCGGCTCTGAGAACATCGTATTACGGGCATCATCATTGCGAACATCCGCTATCTTCTCTGCGCCCTCTCCTAATTTCGTAGAAAGTTCTTTCGCACCATCGTCAAGTTTAACAAGTCCGTCCTCTAACTTATTAGCACCATGATTCAGCTCTGTTCCGCCAATCGCAAGGTGATTTACACCTTCTTGTAATGTTGTAAATCCATTTCCCCACTTCGTAAATCCATTAGCTACATTCGCAGCACCATCTGCTATCTTTTTCGTTCCAGCAGTAGCTTCGCTTAACTTAACTCCGAATGTATTCATACCTTCTTCAATCTTATTCTGACCGTCAGCAAGCTTCTTCGCACCTTGTGTCAATTGTTGTTGGCTATTATTTAAAGTGTTTACTGCTTTAGCTAATCCGTTAGAAGTAGCAATGATCTTTTGAAAAGCAGGATCTTGCTGCACTTCTGGATGACTTTTCACATACTCTTCTAATTGTTGTTTTACACTATTTGCTGCATTGTCCGCTTTCACTTGCCCTTCAGCAAGTTTCTCACTTCCGTTCACCCATTCATTTGTACCAGCACTTAATTCACTAACCCCTGATTGTAAAGTTTTTTCACCTTGAGCTAATAACGCCATACCACTATGAAGTGAGGTTGCCCCTTCACTCAGCTCATTTGCGCCGCCACTTAAGGCAGATTGGCTAGAAGCAAGCTTTTCACTTCCCTCTTTCACTTTTGATGCCCCGTCACTTAAACGATGAATACCATCTGCAAGCTGATTCGCCCCATTTTTTGCATCTGTCGTTCCTTCATGCAGCTTCTCAGCACCATTACTTGCATCACTCAATCCTTGTGCCAAATCTTGAAACTTTGAAAAGACACCTTCTGTATAAGATTTCGTAATACTATTTGAAATTTTTGTTTTCATATTTTCAACAGCTGTCGTTCCAATTTGAGCTGCTACAAAGTTTTTACCAGGATTTACTTTGTACTGAAGCTGCGCTGGCTCTGGTTTCTCATCCATAAGTGTACTTACCTTTTTAGAGAAATCCTCTGGAATCGTAACGACCATATAATACTTATCTTTTTTTAACCCTTCATCAGCATTTTTTTCTGATACGAAATGAAAAGCTAGTTCCTTATTCTCTTTTAAATTTTTGACAAAATCGTCTCCTGCGTGAATTGTTTTTTCATCCATCGCAGCACCCTCATCTAAATTTACAATCGCAACAGGTAATTTATCTAATTTTCCATATGGATCCCAGTATCCAGCTAAAAAGAATCCTGAATAAATTAAAGGAACGATTAATAAAAAAATTAAAGCGATACGTCCATGTTTATGGTGCCACATCGCTTTCCAATCTTTAAATATAAGTTGAATTCCCTTCATGAAACATACTCCTTCTCCTAATTTAACACCATTAGAATGGTTTAACAGATTTACTATACACGCCACTTTCCATACTGTATAATACATCTTTAATTATTAATTCATTCCTTTTGGTCTATAGAAAGGAGAGTCAAAATGGAACTTCTTCAACTAAAATACTTTCAGACAGTCGCACGATTAGAACATATGACAAAAGCGGCTGAGGAATTGCATATCGCACAACCTTCGCTCAGCAAAACAATCGCTAGATTAGAAAAAGACTTAGGCGTCTTGCTATTTGATCGCCAAGGTCGACACATTACATTAAACTCTTTTGGGAAAGTATTTTTAAAACGAGTAGAGCGCATTTTTTATGAATTAAGTGAAGGCGAACGAGAAATTAAAGATTTAGCTGAATTACAACAAAGCTCTATTACACTGGCAGTTTCTATTCCGAGAATATTACCAGAACTACTCGGTTCTTTTTTACTAGAACATCCTAACGTTCGATTCCAACAATTTCTCGCATCTACTCCTTCTATGAAGCGACAACTAGATAATATAGAAATTGACTTTTGCATTTCTTCTGTGCCAATTGAAGGCGAGGAAATTATGTGGGAACCACTTATTACAGAAGAAATTTTCTTAGTTGTCCCTTCAGGTCATCGTTTATCAGGACGCGAAAATATCCATCTGCATGAAGTAAAAGACGAACCATTTATTAGTATGAACACTGGTTACGGATTTCGGCACTTAACGGATGAATTTTGTAAAGAAGCTGGCTTCACTCCACATATCGCTTTTGAAGTAGATGAACCAACCGTGATTAGCGACCTTATTAAGCAAGGTCTCGGCATCGCCTTTGTCCCAAGTTTAACTTTATTAAAAAACTCTACTTTAGCATTAAATAAGTTACGTATTATTGAACCCAATTGCGAGCGGACTATCGGATTGAGTTGGTCGAAGAAACGCTACTTATCAAAAACCGCTCAGCAATTCCGTAAATTCGTAATTGACTACTTCTCCAATATTAGAACGTAAAATTATATCGACTTAGTAAAAAATAAAAGGTGCCACCTTCAGAGGATAGCACCTTCTATTTCTTACTCTTCTCCAATTCCATTTCCGCTAAAAGCGGCAATACGTTATCGAAAATATGCGTATTATTATTTTCACCTGTTACGTATCCACCATAATATCTACTAAATATATTGTCATTTCGGAATGTGGCCATATGATCATATAATTCCTTTGCAAACTTTGTATCACCTGTTTGTAGTACGTACAAGATCGTTAGTCCGTATGCGGCTGGTGATTCATAATTTACAGTTTGTTTTCCCGTTTCTAAATTGTAACGACCGTATAGCTTTCCATCCTCCTGGAACTTCTTCTTGATAAATTCCAAATAAGCAGCTGATGAAAGGCCACCTAAACTTCGATGATATGCAACGTATGATTGGTCAATAAGATTTACTTCTTTATCGTACGTAAATGTACCATCTTCTTTATACTCTTTTGGGAATGCCCAGCCATGCCTTGGATAATCCGCTAAAAATTGAACGACTTCCTGATATTGCTGTGCAGAAACTTTGCCGTACTTTTTCATATACGAAAATGCGTGTGGATTTAAGTATGATGTAGTTGCAAAATTATTTTGTTTCCCTGCATCTGCATCATAATAATCAACGTAATAATTATCTTTCTTATTATAACGAATTACAGCGTCACTCAATTGATCTGCCAAGTTTTTATAACGCTCTTCCTTGTACATTTCATAAGCACGATATAATTGTTCTATAATACGAAGATCATCTATAAGTGCATTTGTAGCTGACTGCATTTCTCCCTTTTCAGAGATTTTCCATATAACAATATGATCCTTATGTACAAAGCTATTTTGAATAACCTTAACTTGTTCATCGAATAACGCTTGATCGTCTTTATCCAATGTATATTGTAGCCATAGTCCTGCTGATTCCGATAAAGCTTCACGGCCTTTCGCTTCACCCGTACCTGCCTTTGTATCCGCTAAACGATATGTGGCAAGCGTCCCATTTTCATTCACCATATGTCTTAAAATAAAATGTTCTGTACGGTTTCCTTGTATAGCTGACCAAAATACAATGCCACCTAAAGCGATTAAGAGAATAACTCCAATCCCTATATATAAACGTTTCCGCAATCTTTTCACCTCCCTAATAAGGCTAGCCTTAATTTTACCAGAACATACGTAAAATTAAAAAAGACAATCTATTAGATTGTCTCCCTTGCCTCTATCCCTCACAAGCCTCTTTAGAAGGTCTATATAGCGATGCCACAAGTCGATCATATTCACGACGCGTAATCTCTTTATTATACAGCTTCAATAATAAATCTCTATGCTCTTTTGAAAATGCCATCTTTTTAATGACTTCAGGATACATAAAACATCCTCTCCATTTCACATAAACTTCTTCACCTCGAAAAACAGAACTTATGTTCGCATAAAAGATTATAAAATATTCCTTACTAAAAAACAAACAAAATATTATTAAACATTAACTTCTTTCTATTCAGAATATTCAAACATTATATTACCATATCCACTTTTTAAATACATATATATTTTTGGTAGTTTTTCTGAATAAATCTTCCAATTCAATCAGAAAATAATGGCAAAAAGAAGAGGAGTTTACATATGGATACGGTAACATTAGCAAGAGCATTTTTTGGTTCTTCATTAGCATTCCACATTATCTTTGCAACACTTGGTGTCGGACTTTCATTAATGATTTTTATAAGTGAAATACTCTATCACTGGAAGAAAGATTCCGATTACGCCATTATGGCGAAAAGATGGACGAAGGCTTTTGCCATCCTTCTCGGTGTAGCAATTCCAACTGGAACAATTGTTGGTGTGCAAATCTCACTTCTTTGGCCTGGTTTTGCCAAAATTGTTGGGCAGGTTATTTCTGTTCCCTTTCAAATTGAGATTTTCGCCTTCTTTTTAGAGGCGTTGTTCATGTCTATTTATGTATATGCAGCTGACAAACTACCTCCATTCATGAGATTAATCTCGCTATTCTTCGTCATGATTGGTGCCACGGCATCTGCCGTGCTTATTACATCAGCAAATACATGGATGAATACACCCGCAGGCTTTTCAATGGGGCCAGATGGATCAGTTTTTAACGTTGATCCATGGAAAGCTTTCTTTAATCCGAGTTTTGGTACAAGCGCATTCCACGTTGTGATTACAGCCTATACAACTGGAGCTGCCGTCATTGCCTCTATCGCTGGATTTAAATTATTAAAGAAGAACTTAAGTAAACGTGAAATTGCTTATCATAAAAAGGGACTACTGTTAGGACTCGTCGTGACATTTATTACAGGTGCTACGATGTGGCTTTCGGGACACGAATCGGCGATTGCCTTACATAAGCATTCTCCTGAAAAACTTGCATCTGCTGAAGCTTTATTTGAAACGACATCACATGCACCGTTATCAATTGGCGGAGTTGTAGACCCTAACACACTTGAACTAAACTATGCACTAGAAATCCCGAACATGCTTAGCCTACTAGTGGGACTCGACCCTAGCACCGTCGTAAAAGGACTAAAGGAATTCCCACAAGAAACATGGCCACCATTTTACACACATACACTATTCAACTTAATGGTCGGCACCGCTGCCTTTACTTTTGCAGTTGCAGCAATCGCCCTCTTATATTGGTACTTTGTTTACCGAAAAAAAGGTGCAGAATTACCGAAGTGGCTTCTTTGGGGAGCTGCAGCATGTGGACCAATTATGATGCTCGGTATTGAATTCGGGTGGATTTTCAGCTGTAGTGGTCGTCAACCATGGACCATTTATGGTATGCAACGGACAGTGGACGCTTCTACACGCGCTGATTTTGTCGGTCCTTTATTTATTCTATTCATCATTTTATATATTGGACTCGGCATTTTAACAGTTTTTGTACTACGGACATTCTTTAAGAAACATCCGCTTACAAATGATTTACATCACGAAGGAGGCGATTCTCGTGCATGAGGAAAGTATTGCAATCATCATCTTATGGGCTCTTATTTTCGTATACAGTATATTAGGGTCCATCGATTTTGGAGCAGGTTTTTGGGGCATGGTATACGCAAAACATCCAACGCTCGCTGCCAAACTTGCCAATCGATACTTATCACCAACTTGGGAAGTAACAAATACATTTCTCGTTTTTGTCGTTGTCGCTTTTCTCGGTTTCTTTCCGAAAGCTGCTTTCACCCTTGCGACAGTGATGTTCGTGCCAGTTATGTTAATTTTAATACTCATTGCAATTCGCAGTACATTCATGGTATTTGCTTACTCTCTGCCAAAGTATCAATTCCTCCTTCGGGTGATTTCAGGTATTACTGGGCTCTTAATTCCAGCCTTATTAATTACTGTTTTACCCGTTACAGAGGGGGCTTATATTACAATTTCTGAAGGAAAAGAAGTACTCCTGTATGGAAAACTTCTTTCTAGCCCGGTTATCTACTGCTATATGCTCTTTGGGCTAACTTCGGAACTATTTCTCTCCTCTCTCTTTCTTGCTGATTTTGCGAGAGAGCAAGGTTCAGAAGATTCGTATAGAATTTATAGAAGAAACGCCATCATCCTTGGTCCTGCAACACTCGTTACGGCGATTATCGCCCTCGTTGTAATGGATCCGGAAACACACTGGCTTATGCAAGGACTAATAAAGCAATTCCCATGGTTTACAGTTTCTATCGTTTTATTCGTTATCGGATACTCTTCTCTTTGGTGGACAAACAAGAAGTACGGCACACTAGGATACCCTCGCATCGCCGTTTTAGCGGTCGTCGCTCAATATGCATTTGCAAGTTACGCTTACGGTGTCGCACATTTACCTTATATTATTTATCCTGATGTAACTGTATTTACAAGTTTTACAACGACAGAAACATTCTATGCATTGCTTATCCTATACGCAATTGGAATCGCAATTTTACTACCAGGATTTATTTTCTTCTGGAATTTATTCTTGAAGGATCGAACTTTTTTAAAGGAAAAATAATATATTCGGGGGAGTCTGTTCCAAAAGGCATTTGGGATGGGCTCCTTTTGTCATGTTTTATCGATAAGTCGATATATTTTAAAAATCGCTGATATATTTTGAGTTGCGCCAATATATCTCCATAATCGCCCATATAAATTCCATTTACTATCTTACTGCCCCTCTAATTTATAGACTTCTCTCATAATAGTTATTTCACTATTCGTGACACTTGTCCTTTCGCTTGAAAAACACATATTCACTTTATTCCATTATATGTCTAGTTCTTCCTATTTTTCGCTGAATATACTACTAATACAAACCTTGAGACAAGCTACATTGGTTTAAGGAAAAGTAGAAAGGTAGGTAAAATATGAGCATTGAAATATGGATTACTATTATTGTATTCTTCTTAACGATGATTGTTATCTTTTGGCGACCCCGTGGCTTAAATGAGGCTTGGCCGGCAGCAATTGGCGCTGGCATTATCTTGATTACTGGACTTGTATCAAGACCAGACGTCATAGATATTATTAGTAAAATTGGCGGTGCCTCTATAACAATATTAGCGACCATCGTTATGGCGGTTATATTAGAAAGCTTCGGCTTCTTCCACTGGTCCGCAGCGAAACTTGCAAATTTAGCAAAAGGATCTGGTCGCCGTCTATACTGGTATATTCAATTATTATGTTTTCTTATGACTCTTTTATTTAATAACGACGGTAGTATTTTAATTACAACTCCAATTTTAATTCTTCTTCTGAAAAACCTTCAATTAAAACCACATCAACAAATTCCTTATTTATTAAGTGGTGCTTTAATCGCTACTGCATCTAGTGCACCAATTGGTGTAAGTAATATCGTAAACTTAATCGCATTAAATATCGTTAATATGACTCTTTACATGCATACTGCTATGATGTTTGTACCTGCAACACTAGGTTTATTATTTATGTCATGGCTCATGTATACAGTGTTAAAGAAAAAGCTTCCGAAAAAATTACCTGTTTCTTCTTATGACATTGAAGAGATTTTCTTCACAAAAAACTTCCATCCACTTAAAGGAACAAAATCTGTTAATACGAAACAAAAACGTACAAAATTCATGTTAAAAGTATTAGGTTTCGTCTTTCTTATGCGCTGTCTTCTATTCGTTGCATCCTTCTTATCGATTCCAATCGAAATTGTTGCTGTACTCGGTTCACTCGTTCTTCTCATCTGGAGATGGTACTACTTACGAACAAATCCAGTCGATATTTTGAAAAAGACACCGTGGCACATTTTAATTTTCGCTTTCTCTATGTATGTAATTATTTACGGGCTTCACAACGCAGGATTAACAACGGCGCTTGTAAATTGGCTTGAACCAGTTGTAAGTCAACATCTACTCTATGCTAGCTTTGCAATGGGCGGACTCGTTTCTCTCCTCTCTAACGTCTTCAATAACCATCCTGCACTTATGATTGGTACAATCACATTAACAGAAATGGGCCTAGATCCAGTCACATTAAAAACTATCTATCTCGCAAATATCATTGGTAGTGACATCGGTTCACTATTATTACCAATCGGTACGTTAGCTTCCCTCATTTGGATGTATATCCTGAAACAAAACAAAATTAAAGTAAAATGGAAAGACTATTTAAGTGTATCCCTTATCGTTATTCCTCTCACAACAGTCGTCACATTATTCCTCTTATACTACTGGGTACACCTCTTCTTCGCCTTATAAAGTGAAACTTTAATCAGTGGGGGT
>NZ_WIPE01000072.1:0-512 GCF_009760835.1 Bacillus sp. EE-W1
TGCCTGAAGAAGGTATGGTCGAAGTAGGCGAACTAAAAATTCATCAAGCATCTCACGCCCGTTATTTTGAGGACTTCTTAAAATTCGTCGAGTACGAACGCTCTATGCCTGAAATTATGAAAACACAAGTAATGGACATGGTATACGACCAAATTGAAGATGTATTTGAAGAAGGTACGGAAGAACGCGAACAATTCGACCAAGCAATGGAAGTATGGGCTGCCAGTCCGAAACGCGAAATTATGGAACAATTTTCAACCGAAGAAGTAATGGAAGCTACCGCTCAAATCGTCGAGCACGCTCCTGAAGTGGAATTAAAGCTAAAAGCAGACCACATCTCCGTAAAGGCCCTGCTTGCTGATTTCGGGGATCAAATACATATCGCAAAGGTAAATGACCGATACGTATTAATGATTGAAGCTGATACACTTACGTTTGAGAAAGGCTTCTCTCCGATTGAATTTCTGAAGCCAGATGAATTGCAAGATGTGATTGAGCGGATTGAGAATAAG
>NZ_WIPE01000106.1:0-10248 GCF_009760835.1 Bacillus sp. EE-W1
ACGTCTGAAGCTCCATCCCCCTCACATTCTGAGCGAGCCGCTTCCACTTTTTTTCATAATCCAGTTCCAGTGGCTAGAACAATTGGTCGTTTCATCCCTTCCTGTGAGGCAAAAAGCGCCTCTACGTCAGGGCTTCCAACGCCCTCCTGTTCTGAGCAAGCCACTTCCACTTTTTTTATAGTAATTCAAACACTCCTGCTGCTCCCATTCCGCCGCCGATACACATTGTTACGATACCGAATTGTTGGTTGCGGCGTTTCATTTCGTGAATAAGAGATAGTGTTAGTTTTGCTCCTGTACAGCCAAGTGGATGTCCAAGTGCTATTGCACCGCCATTTACGTTTACTTTTTCTTCATCTAAACCAAGCTCACGAATAACTTGGATCGATTGAGAAGCGAATGCTTCATTTAGTTCGAATAGGCCAATATCAGATAGCTCTAAACCAGCTAATTTTAATGCCTTTGGAATTGCAGCGATTGGGCCAATTCCCATTACTTCTGGTGGTACACCAGCTACTGCAAATGAACGGAATTTCGCAAGTGGTTTCATGCCATCACTCACTGCTTTTTCACGATCCATTAATAGTACAGATGCTGCACCGTCACTCATTTGTGAAGAGTTACCAGCTGTTACAGAACCGCGAACGTTAAATGCTGGACGTAATTTACCTAAAATGTCTAGCGACGTTTCTGCTCTTACACCTTCGTCTTGTGCGAAAATGATTGTTTCTTCTTGCAGTTTATTGTTTGATCCAACCGTACGTAACGTTACATCTACAGATACTGTTTCATCAGCAAAGTTCCCTGCAGCTAATGCTTTCGCAGCACGTTGATGACTTCTTACTGCAAATGCATCTTGTTCTTCACGAGAAATTCCATATTTCACAGCAACTTGCTCTGCTGTATGTCCCATACCCATATAATATTCTGGAGCTGCTTCAACAAGGCGACTATTTGGACGAACAACGTGTCCCATCATCGGAACTAAACTCATTGATTCCGCTCCGCCTGATAATACAGCTTCCGAGTGACCAAGCATAATACGCTCCGCTCCGTAAGCAATACTTTGTAACCCTGAAGAACAGTAACGGTTAATTGTAATAGCTGGAACATCGTAAGAAAGTCCTGCTAGTCCGCCGATATTACGAGCCATATTTAACCCTTGCTCTGCTTCTGGCATCGCACAACCGAAAATTAAATCATCGATTGGTCCTTCATAATTCGCACGCTTTAATGTTTCCTTTACTACTAACGCCCCTAGATCGTCAGGACGAACTGTTTTTAATGAACCCCTCTTTGCTTTTCCAATTGGTGTTCTTGCTCCCGCAACAATGACAGCTTCTCTCATGAACGATATCTCCCCTCGTTATTAGTTACGTAATGGCTTTCCTTTTACAAGCATGTGCTGCATTCTTGCTTGTGATTTCATCTCACTTACTAAGCTAATAAATGCTTCACGTTCTACATCTAATAAATACTGCTCATCAACTTCTGTTCCGTACGGCACTTTTCCGCCCGCGATGACATATGCAAGTTTCTTCGCAATGTGAAGATCATGTTCAGAAATGTAACCTGATAAGTGCATTGCTTCTGCACCAAGTACAAGAGTTGCATATCCTGTTTCACCAACAACTGGTATCTTTTTACGAATCGGCGCTTTATAGCCAGCTTCATATAAAGAAAGTGCTTTTTGTTTCGCATCATATAGTAAGTGATCACCATTCACACTAATACCGTCTTTATCGCCTAAGAAGTTGTTCGATACAGCTTCTTGTGCTGATGTAGAAACTTTCGCCATCGCTACAGATTCGAATACTTTATTCGCAACTTTTTGCAGATCAAACTCTACACCGTTTGGCATTTTATTTAAGTGTTTAATGTATAGCTCTTTATTACCGCCTCCGCCAGGGATTAAGCCAACACCAACTTCTACTAAGCCCATATACGTTTCACTAGAAGCTTGAATGCTCGCTGCTGGTAAACAAACTTCTGTACCTCCACCAAGCGTCATACCGTATGGTGCTGCTACAACTGGCTTAGAAGAGTATTTAATTTTCGTCATTGCATCTTGGAAGTTCTTCACAACCAACTCAATTTCAAAGTAGTTGTCATCTTGCGCTTCCATTAAGATCATTGCTAAGTTCGCACCAACGCAGAAGTTCTTCGATTGGTTACCGATAACAAGACCTTTATAATTCTTTTCTACTTCATCAACAGCGTAGTTAATCATTTGCGTAATATCCATACCGATTGCATTGCTCTTCGAATGGAATTCTAAGCAAAGGATGCCGTCACCTAAATCAATTAAGCTTGCTCCGCTATTTTTCTTTAATACGCCATTTTTCGCTTTTAATTGCTTAAGAGAAATTGCCTTTTTATTACGTTCGATTAGCTTATATTCGCCATTATCGTAATAGTAGCTATCTCCGTTATCATGTTTGTAGAAAGTAGTGAAACCTTTCTCTAACATTTCTTTCACCCAAGTCGGAACAACTACGCCGTTTTCTTCCATCTTTTGAACGGACTTTTCAACGCCGATTGCATCCCAAACTTCAAACGGTCCTTGCTCCCAGCCGAAGCCCCACTTCATCGCTTGGTCAATTGCAACGATATCGTCAGCAATTTCTTTATGAAGTTTTGCAGAGTATAAAAGAGTTGGTGTGATGATGTTCCATAACAACTCTCCTGCGCGGTCTTTCGCGTATACAAGCGCTTTCAATTTATTCGATAAACCTTTTTCTTGTTTACTTAACTCGATAGATGCCGCTTTTAATTTTTTGCGGGCTTCGTATTCCATCGTTTCAGGATTTAGTTCTAAAATTTCTTTTCCTTGTTTTAAGAAGAAGCCTTGACCTGTTTTGCTTCCAAGCCATTTTTTATCAAGCATGTCATGCATGAAAGCTGGTACTTTAAATACATCACGCTCTTCTTCTTGTACGTTTTCATATACGTTATTTGCAACGTGTACGAATGTATCTAAACCGACAACATCTAATGTACGGAACGTTGCACTCTTCGGACGACCAATAAGTGGGCCTGTTACAGAATCAACTTCCCCAATGCTATAGCCGCGTTTTATCATCTCTTGAAGAGTTACTAATAAACCATACGTACCGATGCGGTTTCCAATAAAGTTTGGTGTGTCTTTTGCGATAACAACGCCTTTTCCAAGAACATCTTCGCCAAATAGTTTCATGAAGCTTAATACTTGTGGATCTGTTTCTTTCGTCGGTATTACCTCTAGAAGTTTTAAATATCGTGGTGGGTTAAAAAAGTGTGTGCCTAAGAAGTGCTTCTGGAAGTCGTCTGAACGACCTTCTGCCATTTTTTCTACTGAAATGCCTGACGTATTCGAGCTTACAATAGAACCCGGTTTACGAACAGCATCTACTTTTTCAAATAGTTTCTTTTTAATATCTAAGTTTTCAACTACTACTTCAATAATCCAATCTACATCAGCTAGACGCTCAAGATCATCTTCTAAGTTACCTGCTTCAATCAGTGCTAGATTTCCTTTCACTGTCAGAGGAGCTGGTTTTTGCTTTAATAGTTTTTGCACAGCCGTATTACTAAAACGATTTCTCACACTTTTATGTTCTAATGTAAGTCCCTTCGCTTCCTCTTCTTTTGTTAGCGCAGGTGGTACAATATCAAGCAATAATGTCGGAATACCAATATTAGCTAAGTGTGCCGCAATCCCTGAACCCATTACGCCTGAACCTAGAACAGCAGCCTTTTTAATTTGGAACATCCATTTCTCCCCCTATTCTTGAATGAATGCTCATTCAATTTTTCGACATAAGTCGCAATCAATGAGTGAGCCTCTACTAATAAATATATGATACAGTTTGAATTTTCGCAATATATTTATTGATAAAATTTTCTGAAATAAATATATTTCTTTCATTTGGCTATGCTATACATGTGTATTTTCTTCATTAAAATGCACTTTTCCTTTTTATAATCTGACGAAACTGGAGGAATATATATGGCAAAACTTAAGAAGAACCCTTCAAAGGCTGGAATTAGCGCAGCAAGCGTAACTGGAAATGCAGGTCCTCATAATCACGGTGTGGAAAAGGGCCGTCAAGGTAATAACCAACAATATAAGAAGCATAATATGGGCGAAAAATAACGGTATATTTTTGGGCAGAAAACGTGGCATAATGGGTAATGGCTGCTTTTTCTGCCCAATTTATTTGTACATATGGAAAACAAAAGAGGGAACGATGATGAAACGAACAATAGTTATGATTGTAATGATTGCTACACTATTTACAGGGATGATTTTCTTCTCTTATGCACAAAGGCAACAAGCTGTAAGAGCGGATCAACCTAACATTACTGGGCAATATGGCATTACAATCGATGCAGACACAGGTGAAATTTTGTATGGGAAACGGGAAGATGAACGCTCTTATCCGGCTAGTATAGGGAAAATGATGACTACCTTACTCTTACTAGAGAATGTAAAAGAAAATGAAGAAATTACAGTTACAGAGAACGCAATTAAAACAGAAAGTCAAAGTAAGAAAATTAAACTTCGTGCCGGGGAAAAGTTAAAGCGGGATGAGGCATTAAAGCTTATGCTTATCATTAGTGCAGACCCGATAGCTGAATCCATCGCAGAACATATCGCAGGATCAAAAAATGAATTTGTAAAAATGATGAATGCAAGAGCGAAGGAACTTGGTACAAAGCATGCGACTTTCAAAAACGCAAGTGGTGCTGATGCACTTGGAAATAAAGTATCGCCATATGACATTGCTATGATTACGAAAGAAGCATTAAAGTACCCAGTTGTTTTAGAATATATGAATTCAACACGTACAACTCTACATACTTCAGAACGCTCTCCAAACATCGCAAACTATGGACGAGAAGAACTATATGACGATCCATATGCAATTGGAAGTAAAAGCGGTCTATCAGCACTCGGAAAATATACGGTCGTAACAGTGGATGAAAAAGACGGTAAACGCGTCATTAATGTTGTTTTATCTTCTACTCGCACGCAGCTATATCCTGATACGAAGAAAATGGCACATTACGCATTTCAGCAATTAAAATAACCAAGGAGTATTTTCTCCTTGGTTATTTTTTAACCATACCTTTTAACACGAACGCAACGTTTGCTGGACGCTCTGCTAGACGACGCATGAAGTAGCCATACCAGTCGTTTCCATAAGGCACATAAACACGCATTTTGTAACCTTCTTTTACTAGCTCAAGTTGACGCTCATTACGAATACCATATAACATCTGGAATTCAAATTGGTCTCTTGGAATGTTGTGTTCTTCGGCAAGTTTTTTTGTATATTCAATAATCGCTTCGTCATGTGAAGCAATCGCAGTATAATTTCCATTTAATAAGTGCATTTTAATAATTTTTTTATAGTTATCATCTACATCTTTCTTCTCCGGGAACGCTACCTCTTCAGGTTCTTTATAAGCTCCTTTTACAAGACGTAAATTAGGACTATAAGCATTTAATTCTTCCATATCTTTTTCTGTACGATATAAGTAAGCTTGAATAACTGTACCAATATTATCGTACTCAGATTTTAACTGTTTAAAGATATCAATTGTCTTTCCGCAGCGTGTATAGTCTTCCATATCAATGGTAACAAACACACCATTTTCTTTTGCAGCTTCTAAAATACGGCGCATGTTGTTCATTACGATTTCATCAGAGATATCTAATCCCATAGAAGTCATTTTTAAAGAAAGCTGCGAATCAAGACCTTCTCTTCCAATTGCACGGATTGCTTCAATCGATTGGTTAGCCATTTCATTTGCTTCCGCTTCATTATCAACGAATTCCCCTAAATAATCGATTGTTACACAAAGTCCTTGCTTGTTCAATTGTTTAATAGCTGCTGTCGCTAATTCAATTGTCTCCCCTGCGACAAAGCGACCTGCACCAAAGCGTAAACCGTACTTTTTAGCCAGTTTTGTTAGCGCTTTATTTTTTGACAAGAAAAGAAACGAATTTCGCATTAATTGTTCCATGTAATTCACCCCTATGACTGTAATTTATCTGTTTTTTACCCCTCTTCAAAATTATATCATTGTTTAAAATTATTGGATACAAATAATTATTTAGATAATTTATAAAATACTATAAAAACATTTAAAAACCTATATTCTCGCTTATAAATATGCAGGGAATATTTTTCGACATTTAGAAAAAACGACTTTACTAGGCACAAAATAAGCATGTCGAAAATATTCGACATGCTTATAAAACCCTTTATATTCCATGTAAATTATATAAGGATATTAATACAGAAAACTTGAGATTATATTTACCTCAAGTTTTTTATTGCTCATTTCTCTTCTCTTCATTCAACTTTTTAATATCTGTAATTAACTGTACCATCTCTTCTTTCGCATCAGGATATGTCTCATTCCAATGCTTCACTAAAGCCGGCATCGTCTTCGCTATGTAAGAATACAGTGCCCACTTCTGCACCTGTTCTTTTCTCTCTGCATTGCTCTCTCCAAGTAATAGTTCTGTGTATTTTTCTAGTAACCCGTCAAATTGTTCGTTAAACTTTTCACTCATCTTATCTACCTCCTATATGAAAAAAGCAGCGAAGATCGCTGCTTTTCCTTATAATTTTGATCGAACAGAGTTTAATTTCTTTTCCATCGTGCTTACTTTATCACGACGATCATCGATACGAATTGTTGTTGCAACGCGCTGTGCACCTTTCGTATATGGAACTTCATGCATTTGTTGAATTACTTCTAGAATGACAGGAAGATCTCCTTCAATTACTGTATTCATTGGTGTTAATTGATACTTCACGCGATCTGCATTTTTCTCTAGCACCTTTTGTACTTCTGCTACATATTCACTAACACTTGGATTACCAGTTCCTACTGGAATAATCGATACGTCAACAATTGCCATAGTAGTTTTCCTCCTATAATTGCTTCTTATATATCCATTGTCTATTTTACCGAAATACTCATCATTTTACTAATTTGTTATTCCTCTATTTTAAACTGCTCAACCAATCTTTCTAAGTCTCTCATATGCTCCGTCAAACTTTCCATCGTATGAGCTACCTTTTCTAGATGACTCACTTGAGATTCAGTTGCAGCATTTACTTCTTCCGAAACAGCTGCGCTTTCTTGACTTGTACTAGCAATTGTATGCATTACCGTTGTAATTTCTCCTTGCTCGTAACCGATGTTATGTACCTCTTCTACAATTTGTTCGACTGAAGTACTAATTGTATTTACAACTGACATAATTGTGCGGAATTCCGCTTCTGCCTCTGTCGTAACTTTATTTTGTATATCTGCAATATCTTTTAATTTACTTATAACCTCTACAACTCGTTTTACCTCTACTTGTACATCGCCAATCATCGTTGCGATTTCTCCTGTCGCCTCTTTCGATTGTTCCGCTAACTTTCGAACTTCTTCGGCAACAACAGCAAAGCCTTTACCTTGTTCCCCTGCACGCGCCGCCTCAATCGAAGCATTTAAAGCAAGTAAATTCGTTTGATCCGAAATACCTTTTATAAGCTCTACAACATTTTGAATCGATCCAACTCTTTGCTCTAACTTTCCGGATGCTTCCTCTGTATGAACAACAATCGAAGATGATTGGCCCCTTGTACGAACTAAATTACGCATCGTATTTAATCCTTGCTTAGATGCCTCTTCAGCTTTGCCAGCCACACCTTTTATTTCACCAACCGAATTATTCATTTGTTCCACTGACTGCGCCATATTCTCGAGTTGCTCTGAAACTTCATCTACACTATTAGCAAGAGTAGAAGCTCCTCCGCTCACATCATCCATTGCACCTGATACTTCTCTACTAGCTGCTACAGTTTCATTCGTTAAATAATGTAGATTATTCGTTGATTGTTGCACTGTTGATACACTATTTTTAATTTTACTTACCATTTCATTCATTTGCTCAACCATATGATTAAAATGATTCGTCAGCTCTCCAACTTCATCCTTACTTGTCACTTTCATTTGCAACGTTAAGTCACCTTCTGCTACTTTTTGAACGTGATTTGTTAATAGTTGCAATGGTCTTGCTAATCTTCTTGAGAACAAGTATGAAGCTGCGATTCCAACTAATAAACTAATACATGCCATTATAAGGACTGTATTTCTCATACTATTTAATAGCCCATCAATCGTTTCTTTCGGATAAAAAATTCCTATTTTCCATTTCATCAAATCAAATGACTGGCTATAAACAACTACATCTTCACCTTTTAATGTAGTGACAGCATATTTTGTTACCTCTTTATTTAAACTCTTCACAAGTGGCTCTTTCGAAACATCTTTCCCTATTTTCTCTGGGTAAACAAGAGCCATACTTTTATCATTTATAATAAACATTTCTCCGCCATTATTGTATTGAATATTATGAAGTAACTTCTGAATTGTTCCGAGCGATACATCCATCGCAACAACACCTAACACAGATCCATCTTGAGCTGTAATTGCTTTAGAAACTCCCACACTTAACTTACCTGTTGCAATTTCATACATAGGTTGTCCCCAGTGAACCTTTTTCACATCAGCTTCTGATTCTTTATACCATTGTCTTGTCGTTGGATCATATCCTTCTGGCACTTGTCCACCTTCAGCAAGATTGGCACTTAATGTTTTTTTATCTTTCGTACCAATATATAAGTCTAAAATACCAGGATGATTCTTTTTGTACTCTGAAAACTCTTTCGTCAAAAATGCTTCTTCTTCTGGAGTAACTCCGTCTTGAAGTATATTACGAACCATCTCACTGTTCGCATAATATCCCATATCTTCATCCGTTCTTTGAACAAATGTCGTAAGTTGCTCTGTCACAAGATCCATCGTATTTTGAGAATACTGGTCTAAGGAGCGCACTTCCTTCTCTTTCTGTAATTGATACATAGCTGTACCTAATATTACAAACATCATAGAAATAAGCACCGAAAATACTACCGCAATTTTTAAACGTAAACTTCTCAACATCTTCCCCCAAGCATCCCCTTCTCGTTGTATTGTAATCATATTAATCACTATATTAAGTATAATGGATAAAATTAAAAAATTGAAATTAATTCTCATCTCAATCTGAGTAGAAAACCTACTACCACTTGTGCAAAAACAAATAGTTCATTATCCTTAAGCTATATCATCTCATTCGTTCGGAGGGAACTATGTTACAAAAATTCGGTTTCTCACAATATGAAAGCCAAGCTTATGAAGTTGTCGTATCAAGCAATGAACCATTAGATGCTACAACAATTGTGAAGCATTCTGGTGTTCCAAAAGCAAAAATATATGAAGTGCTAGCACGCCTGATTGATAAAGGAATGGTAATGGATTCTGTTTCAGAAAAGAAAAAATTGTATACAGCATTACCACTAAAGCTCGCAATTGAAAAATTAACGACAGAATTTCAATCAAACATTAAAGAATTAGAAACGAATATATCAAAAAAATCATTTACAGATGACCGTGTGTGGAGCTTAAAAATGCAATCTTCTATTCGAGTTCAAAGTAAAGAACTCATCGAAAGTGCAAAAGAATCAATTCGCATTTCAGCTTGGAATGACACTCTTTCAGAATACCTTCCTTCACTAGAAGAAAAAGCAAAACAAGGCGTCAAACTCGAGTCCCTTATAGTTGGAAAAGTAGAAACAGACTTAGAAAACATGCATTTTCTAATCCCAACTGAAGAACCTAACGCATTAGAACGCTACTTGCTACTCATCGTTGACGACCGCGAAATTTTATTTGCTGGTGTAGAGCAAGAGTCATGGCAAGCGATGAAAACAATGTCGCAACCTTTCGTAAAGTTCTTTACAGAATTTTTCTATCACGACGTTGCACTTGCAAAAATTACAGAAAAGCATCTGGATCTCTTCATGCAAGATGAGGAAATTAAGAGTTTGTTGAGGAAGTTAAGATACTAAAAAAACGCCTCTATTACAAGGCGTTTTTTTCTACATTTCTTTTCTATTTTTCATCCTTAACACATAAGCACCAGCAATAATAAAACCAATTCCTAAAACGAATAAAGCCGTAAATTCATTGCCGACGCCGCCAGTAGCTGGTAAACGCACTTCATTATGAGTATTATGTTGTTGCATCGGCTTCACATCAGCGGAAGGTTTCACTTCTCCACTCGGTGTTGGCTTATTTGGCTTAGAAGGAAGTGATGCCTTTTCTTCTTTCTTATTTTTCACAATATGTTTAATAATTTCTCCATTCTCTTTT
>NZ_WIPE01000159.1:0-2007 GCF_009760835.1 Bacillus sp. EE-W1
TAGATTTCTTGCGAAATATGTACCTAGAGCCGTATTTCAATTTAAATATGATAGTATTACTCTTAGTATGAGCCTTATATTTTATTATTTTGTACTAATCATGGGGGTATGTATATGCGTAAATTGTTCAGTGGAAAACGTGTACTAGAAAGAGAAACAAACGAAGGTTCATCGTATTTTGTAGTACCAGAAGAGAAATTTCAGAAGTATGTGGTGCTATGGGGATATTTAATCCCACACGGAGTTTTCAATCAGCCTAATAAATGGGTAAATACATATACGATAAGCCCTTTGGATACATAAACAGAAAATAAACTGATATATTAAATAAGTCCAATAACTATTCTTGCGAGTCAACGGTATCGACAGTTGAAGTTGCTTTCATACAAGGATATTCAGATGTTTTTATCTTGCATCAACAGACCTGTCCTTTCTTCTCCCTTTTAAAATTAATAACATTTTAAATTCCAAGACTAGCAGGAAGAATTTCTCCAAAGTAAAGCGACTTTTAATCTAAGAAGGAACCTTTGTAGGTTCCTTCCAAATAAGAGTATTATAATTATATTTGGCAACACTAAACTAATACTTTAGTTACCATTCCATATTGTTCCCATCTGTCTTGTAATCCGTTTTTCCCACCATTTACCCTTATAGTTATCTGTTCCACAGATTCCCCATTATCACAAGCCTTATTCATGCCGTTTAATTTCCACCAGAATCCAGCACTGGCCCATGGATAAGTTTTAGATACATAATCTGCACCTTCCATAATTCGAGGATCACCCATATCGTTTGCAAATTGTTGGTAATTTTTCCGCCCAGTTAATTGAATATATCCAGCACCTTTGAATTTTGGTCCATCTCCAGGATGTATATTACCAAGATCCTTTCTATGTTCGTAAATTTTTCCATCAGCAAGTTCTTTGGTCCATTTCCCAAGACCAGATTCATGAGCAGTTTGACTAAGAAAATGTCTAATTCTTGGCGGAGTATTTATACTATATTTTTCTATAGTACGATTTAAATCCAGTACCATATGATCATTTACATGACTCCATCCTAACGCCTTAAGTTTCTCTCCTGTTATTTTTATTGTTGTAGCATTTGACATTATCAATTCCACCTTTACTTTAATTTTTTATATTAACAAGAGTAAAGTCTTTGAATACAGAAGGTTTTCTTAAAGTAATTTGTTTGGGGACTCAAACAATAAATATTTTTTTCTAATGATTAAAGAAATATACCTAATTAAAATAACAGCTGTGAAAGAACTGCAAAGCTTAAATAAAACAATCTGTAACAAAAAGGAAGATGAAGGACTCTCAGAAATTTATTTCATTTGATTTGCTTTTAACAGAACCTTAATTGGAGCAAAAAGTACAACAAACACAATAAGCTTTCCACCAGTATTTTTTTACAGTTTGCCTTTTCTACATTACTTTGATCGTAAATTAATCTATAACATGCATTTCCTTTGTAGTTTTCCCGTCTTTGACACCATACCAGTCTTTTCTAAAAGAATATTCGCTTGGTTTTCAAAAAAATAAACAGTTTTTCAAAATAATTTTTCGAGGAAGGTAAATAATACTTTTGAAAACGTTGTTAGACAGTGAATTCGAGGTGATTTTCCATAAATAGAATGTTATTTTTCCTATTAATACTGATTATCATTGTTGCTGTGGTGCTAAGTGTAAGGTATATAACTAGGAATAGAAATAGAAATAAGCATAATCCAGTCTTTAGCAAATCTAAATTATTTCCAAAGAATCAATTTAAGGAGGAATTCGCTATGGAAGAAAATATCAAAGAAGGTATTCAAACTAAAGGCACAGATGAAATCAAGAATATATTTGCAGGAAAGGAAAAGGAAGAATTTGCTGATGAAATTACAGCATTAAAAACTCAGGTAGAAAATATTCATTCGATTTTAAGTCAACTAGACAAAGGCCGTCAACAAAATGTGAGTTCACCATTGGGGCAAAATCAACAAAACATGGCTTCACCACT
>NZ_WIPE01000088.1:0-8719 GCF_009760835.1 Bacillus sp. EE-W1
GGTCTTACTGCCCGTTAATGCGGGATAAATGAAATTATATCGACTTAACAACTAAATACGATAAGAAAAGCAACCTATACGTAACAGAAAACCGTCCCAAAATATGTATCGGGACGGCCTCTTCTTATTTATATATCCATTACTTCGCTAATTCATGAATTGCTTGCGCGTAAATTGCTGTTGCTTTTAATAAGTCTTCAATTTCAATGTATTCGTCTTTTTGATGCGCAAGTTCTTCTTTTCCAGGGAACAACGGACCAAACGCAACGCCAGCTTTCAATGAACGAGCGTAAGTACCACCGCCGATTGCTAATAGTTCTGCTTTTTCTCCTGTTTGTTCTTCATATACGCGCTGCAACGTACGAATTAACACGTGGTCTTTATCAACATGATGCGGGCGAGAGTTTGAATAATCCGCCACTTTAAATCCATGATTACCAACGTATTCTTTTAACTTTGCAATCATTTCGTCAAAGTTAGTCGTAACCGGGTAACGTACATTTAATCCTAAATTACCACCATTCTCTTTCGTATAAGAAAGGCGACCAACATTCACAGTTAACGGTCCGCTAATATCGTCTTTATAAGAAATACCAGCTTTCTCTCCTAAAATATCTCCTGTAAATGTTTCTGTTACAAACGATGCAAATGAAGACCCTTTTCCATCAAGAGCAACTGTAGTTAAGAAGTTTGCCAGTAATAAACCTGCATTCTCACCCTTCTCTGGAGTAGATCCGTGAGCTGAAATCCCTTTAATTTGCAACGTCACCGTATTACCTTCTACAATTGCTTCACCTATTTTTTTAGCAGTTTGTAAATACTCTTCATATGCTACTGTAAGTGCATTTACATCTTCTCCTGTAATAATCGCTTCTGCAAAATCAGGAACCATATTTAAACGGCGACCTGATTCAAATGAAACAAGTTCATATGTACCTTTCTTTTCTTCACTACCACTTTGCACAACTTGTATATCAGAAATTCCTTTTTCTGCATTAATAATTGGAAAATCTGCGTCTGGCGCAAAACCGATTGTTGGCATTTCTTCGTTTTTAAAGTAGTGATCTACACATTTCCAATTGCTTTCCTCATCTGTTCCTAAAATCATGCGAACGCGTTTTGAAAGAGGCAAACCTAATTCTTTCACAATTTTCATCGCATAATAAGCTGCCATCGTTGGGCCTTTATCGTCAATTGCACCACGTGCAAAAATCTTTCCATCGCGAATATCTGCACTATATGCCGGAGTCGTCCAGCCATCTCCTTCTGGCACAACATCAACGTGACAAAGAATACCTACTAACTCTTCTCCTTGTCCCATTTCAAGATGACCTGCATACCCTTCTAAATTTTTAGAAGCAAAACCTTCAGTTTCTCCTTTATGTAACATGAAAGATAAAGCTTTTTCCACACCTTCACCGAATGGTGCGCCCTCTTTCGCTGATTCTTCTTCCCATACACTTTTAATTTGTAAAAATTTTTGTGTATCACGAATTAAATCATCTTTTCGTTTTGCAACTTCTTCTGTCCAATTAATCGCTGACATCACGCATCCATCCTTCACTATATTGTTTCTTTCATCATAACAAACCGAAATCTCTTATGCCATATACGAAACTCAAATACCTAACAATTGTAATATTTCAGATATTTCTTATTAGTTTTTCTTTTATTTTTCTAAAAAAATTTGCAGGAATTTGGCGTTTTACGTAGAATTTTATGTGTTAGTTGACTGACCATATATACAATGTCAACTACCAATATTTTTCTATATGAATATTTGTTAAATTTCTGTAAAATTTAAGTAGATTAAAGCATGAATTTTATCATGTAGAGTACAATGGTAGTAACGACCTTCTTTCCTGAATGGGGTCAAAAAAACTAGTAGAGGAGTGGTTTTCTCTTGAAACCTACAACTACTCGTATGCTAACACGCATTAAATCAATTTATATGTACATCAATGAAAACGGAACGGTAACGACGAAAGACCTTGTAGATGAGTTCGGGATCACACCGCGAACGATACAACGTGATCTAAATGTGTTGCAGTTTAATGAACTCGTGTATAGCCCTTGCCGCGGTAAGTGGACAACAACAGGAAAGAAAGTGAGAATGACCTCATAATGAACAAATAATTGTATGTAAATAAATACATACCCCTTTCTAACTCGTTAGAAAGGGGTCTTTTCTGCGCCAAAAACAGCACTATTTTTCAGTATCGACTTGATATGTTTTTAACATTTCTACTTCTTCATCTGATAGCTCTCGGTATTGTCCAAGTTCTAGCTCTTCATCTAATACTAATGGTCCCATCTCTGTTCTCTTTAGGTAGACTACTTTTTTCCCTACCGCTTCAAACATACGCTTCACTTGATGGAACTTTCCTTCTGTAATTACAAGCTCGATTTCAGAAATCTCATCGCTTTTTAATATTGTAAGTGCACCTGGTTTTGTTTCATAGCCATCATCTAAAATAACACCTTTAGCAAACTCTTTTACATCCTCTTCTGTTACTACTCCTGCAACGTGTGCATAATATTTTTTCGGCACATGCTTTTTCGGAGATAACAATTGATGTGATAACTTCCCGTCATTTGTTATCAATAAGAACCCTTCCGTATCAATATCAAGTCGTCCAACTGGGAACGGATCAAAGATTGCATCTTCTAACTCTAATAAATCTATTACCGTTTCATGATTATCATCTTCTGTCGCTGAAATAACGCCTTGTGGTTTATGCAACATTAAATAAACAAACTCTTTATATTCCACAACTTCTCCGTGAATCATAACTTCTTGCTCTTCTACATTTACATGAACCTTCGCATCTTTCACTGGCGTTCCATCAATTTTTACAACGCCGTCTTTCAATAATTTCTTTACTTCTTTTCTACTTCCATATCCCATATTTGCTAATAATTTATCTAATCTCACGTTTTTCACCTTCTTTGTTTATCATAGAAAAGGGGACGTAATTACGCCCCTTTTGATTTCAACTTTATTTTGAATCTATTGCCAAGTTTACGTTGGATTTTCTCTAACGCTTCTCCACCAAATACTCGTTCAAGTACTCCTGTGCGAATTGCTAACAATCCATACACAAGACCACCAATACCTGCACAAACCACAACTGTAATAAGAGCACCCATTCGGCCATCAGGTGAGATCATGAAGGACAGAGTCCATTGTGATAACTTTACAGCAATGACCATTACAAGTGTTAATACTGCAATTTGGAAAGTTCTCTTATATACAACACCAAATGAATAGTGTACATGTTTTTTGATTTGTCGATTCGTATACCATACGGAAGCTAAGAATCCGACTGCAGTTGCTAAAATCGCTCCAACTGTACCGAAATAACGAATAAAGATTACGTTACATACGAATTTCAAAATAACACCCATAATAAGCGCGACAATCGCATGTTTTTGTTGATTGATCCCTTGCAGAATTGCTGCTGTTACTGTAAATAAAGCGAATAACAACGCAACCGGTGCATACCACATTAATACTTGTCCACCTAGTGGATCTGAATCATAGAACGCAGTATAAATTGGATATGCAAGTGTTGAAATACCGACAACTGCTGGCAATGTTAAGAACATATTTGCCTGGAATGTTTGTGTAATTTGTAACTTTAAATAGCGGTATTGTTTTTCAGTAAATGATTTTGTAATCGCTGGTACAAGCGTTAAACTAAACGCTGTTGCAAGCGATACAGGAATCATAATTAATTTATGCGTCCACATTGTGAAAATACCAAGCGCTCGCTCTGCGATATCACCTTGGCCAATCGCTTGCATAATTGAGTTAAATGTCAATGTATCAATTTGTTGATATAAAGGAATTGTTAACCCAATTACAACGTAAGGAATCGCATATGCAAATAATTCTTTAAATAATTGAACCGTACTCACTGTCGATTCTGGTACAGTTTGTTCAATTAAATATTGATCCAAATGTTTTTTACGTTTTAACCAGTACCAAATGAGTACACCGAGCGCTCCAACTGCTGAAACGAACGCAGCAAATGTCGCTACCCCAACTGCTGTTGCAACTGTACCGCCAAGTACTTTAATAACAATAAAACTACCCGCTAATAAAAAGACGATACGAATAATTTGTTCAATAATTTGCGAAACAGTAGTCGGTCCCATCGATTGGTGACCTTGGAAATAACCACGAATTAAACTCGCTGCTGGTACAACAATAAGTGCAAAACTTACAAGACGAATAATCGTCGTAACTTCTTCTACATTACTGTGTATACTTTGTTTACCAAGCATTGCTTCTGCAAACAGTGGCGCTGTCATGTATAGAACTAGGAACGAAAGAACTCCTGTTACTATCATCATAACCATTCCCGAGCGGAACATTCTCCGGCTCGTTTTATAATCGCCAAGCGCATTATATTTGGAAACAAATTTGGAAACAGCAAGCGGCACCCCTGCCGTTGCAATACTTAAAAAGATCGTATATGGAATGTATCCATATGTATAGAGCGTTCCGCCTTCTGTACCTACTAATGCATGAAACGGAAAGACGTAAATCATGCCTAAGAACTTTACTAAAAATGTCCCTAACGTAACAATAAGCGTTCCGCGCAGAAATTTCGAATCGGACATACAAAAATCCTCCTACATCTACATAAAGTGAAACTTTAATCAGTGTGGGTGTTCTTCCCCACTGATTATTAGTTGAACTATTCGAGCATTTATGAGCTACCAAATTCCCTTTTTATTTCTCTTACATCTTAAGGTTTTTGTCTTATTGCCCACAAATAGCAGGATAGTGCTGAACTCTAACTTTTGTATTGTACCACAATTCTCTCCTTAAGCAGTACTTCACTCTATTTTTCTTTTAAGGGAAAACATGCTATTCTTTTAGGCAGGAAATGTAGAAAATGAGGTCGATATATTATGCATTATGATGTTATTGTCATCGGCGGCGGGCCTTCTGGGCTAATGGCTGCAATCGGTGCTGCAGAAGAAGGCGCAAGTGTCTTACTTCTTGATAAAGGAAATAAACTAGGGCGTAAACTTGCGATTTCTGGTGGTGGTCGTTGTAACGTAACGAACCGTCTACCACTTGATGAGATCGTTAAACATATACCAGGAAACGGTCGCTTCTTATACAGCGCTTTTTCTATTTTCAATAATGAAGATATTATTACATTCTTCGAAAAGCTTGGCGTGCAACTAAAAGAAGAAGATCATGGTCGCATGTTCCCTGTATCAAATAAAGCACAATCAGTAGTAGACGCACTTTTAACACGATTAAAAGACTTAGGTGTAAAAATCCGTACGAATACACCCGTTGAAACAATTGAATATGAGAACGGTCAAACGAAAGCAGTCGTACTGCAAACTGGCGAAGTGTTAGAAACGAATCATGTCGTTATCGCTGTTGGCGGAAAATCCGTTCCTCAAACTGGCTCTACTGGAGACGGATACGCTTGGGCTGAAAAAGCTGGGCATACAATTACAGAGCTATTCCCAACAGAAGTACCAATCCTTTCAAACGAACCATTTATTCGGGATCGCTCCTTACAAGGTCTTGCTTTACGCGATGTTAACTTAAGCGTATTAAACCCGAAAGGAAAAGCTATCATTTCTCACAAAATGGACATGCTCTTCACTCATTTCGGCCTATCTGGTCCTGCCGCTCTTCGTTGTAGCCAATTCGTCGTGAAAGCACTGAAAAAGTTTAAAACGAATACGATTCAAATGAGTATCGATGCATTGCCAGAAGAAAATAGTGAACAACTATTCCAGCTCATGCTGAAACAAATGAAAGAAGATCCGAAAAAAGGGATTAAAAATGTATTAAAAGGTTATGTTCCTGAACGTTACTTCCTATTCTTATTAGAAAAGAATGAAATTGATGGCAGCGAACAAGCTGGACAAGTTTCTCACGAGAAAATTCGTGCACTTGTGAAAGACTTTAAAGAGTTTACTGTGAATGTAAATGGTACGCAGTCAATTGAAAAAGCATTCGTTACTGGCGGCGGTGTATCCGTTAAAGAAATTAACCCGAAAGAAATGTCTTCTAAATTCACGAACGGCGTATATTTCTGCGGAGAAGTTCTTGATATTCATGGTTATACTGGCGGCTATAATATTACATCTGCTCTCGTTACTGGTAGAATTGCCGGAACAACGGCTGGAGAAAACGCGAAAATGCAATATTAAAAAAGAAACAGGGCTTCCTGTTTCTTTTTTTAGGTATATGAAATTATATCGGCGATTCCTCGAATATATCAGCGTTTCTACAACATATATCGGCGTTTTCTTAAATATATCAACTTACCGACAAAGAACGACAAATATACGTTCCTCCTAACTTCCCATTGCTTTTTTGTTGCTTTATATACCTTAGTACCTTTATATTTTATATTGTTGAATATTTGAAAAAGGGTAAGGGGAAAAAATATGAGAAAAAAAGTCATGATGTCTTTAATGCTAATGACGTTTCTTTCTGCGGTAGAAGGAACGATTGTTAGTACAGCGATCCCTCGTATAACGAGTGATTTGTCAGGCGTCGAACTTGTTAGTTGGGTATATGCAATTTATATGCTTGCAACAGCTGTTTCGACTCCAATATACGGAAAGTTAGCTGATTTATTCGGCCGTAAAAAAGTTTTACTCATCGGAGCTACAATCTTCTTAATCGGTTCTGCGCTTTGCGGAGTCGTTACATCAATGGAACAATTAATCTTCTTCCGTGCTCTTCAAGGTATAGGTGCTGGTGCTGTTATGCCGATCACAATGACGATTATTGGAGACTTATATAGCGAAGCGAGAGACCGCGCGAAAGCACAAGGTTGGATGAGTGCCGTTTGGGGTGTATCGGGTGTTATCGGACCGTTAGTCGGTGGATTTTTAGTTGATTCTCTATCTTGGCGTTATATTTTCTTCTTAAACGTCCCATTTGGAATTATCGCTTGCTTAATGATCGCCATTTACTACAAAGAATCTATTAAGCCCGCTAAACACCATATCGACTATCTTGGTGCAACAGTCTTCTCATTAAGTACGATCGCTCTACTATATGCATTATTAACAGGTAGCAGTAAGCAAAACTGGGGCGACATAACAATTATCGGCCTATTAATCTTTGCCGTCGTTTCATTCATTATTTTCTTATTCATCGAGAAAAAATCTCCGGAACCATTAATTCCGCTAGCACTTTTCTCTAACCGTACATTATCTACAATAAACATATTAACGCTCATTGCTGGCGCAATGATCATTAGTATTACAATGTACCTTCCAATTTGGAGCCAAGGTGTATTAGGAAAAAATGCGACAGAAGCCGGACTTATTTTAATGCCAATCCCTGTTATGTGGACATTTGGCGCTATTTTCTCTGGTAACTTAGTAGGCAAATTAAAAACGAAACAAATCATTTTACTTGGAGCTAGCATTTTATCAGTCGCTACGTTCTTATTATTTACATTATCAACAAATTCACCATCGTTCCTTATCTATGTAGCAGTCGGATTATTCGGATTAGGAATGGGGCTTGTGACACCTATTTATATGGTAACAATTCAAGCAGCCGTACCAGCTCATACACGCGGAACAGCCGTTGGTTTAAACACATTTATTAATACATTTAGTCAAACGTTAGGTGCTGCAATCTTTGGCACAATCTTTAATACGATGATTCATGCACGCGGTATTCAAAACCTTGATCTTGTATCTGGTGGCGGACACGGAGGAACTACAGCAAACGTAGTAACCGAATCGCAAGAGGCATTAGCATCAAGTGTACACGTCATTTATATGAGTACTTTCGTATTAGCAGTATTTACACTAATTATCGCTTGGATTTTATTAAAACCAGCTACTCAAACAAGTGAGCAATCATAAAGAGGATGACCATTTTGGTCATCCTCTTTTTACTCTTCATTCTCCACAATATGTTTCAGCATAGATAATTTATTATCCCAAAAACGTTCATAATATGAGAGCCACTGTTGTAATTCCTCTAATGGTTCTGGATGCAAACGATATATCTTCTCTCTTCCGCTTTTTCTTCCGCTTACTAAATTCGCTTCCGAAAGAATATGAAGGTGCTTTACAACCGCAGTACGACTCATCGGAAAATGATCCGTTATTTTGGAAATCGGTAACTCTTTATCACTTAATAACCGTATTACTTCTCGGCGGGTTGGATCAGCAATTGCTTGAAATACATCATATTTCGCTGCTGATGAAGACACTTAGCCTTCAACAACCTTTTTCAGTTTTTCATTTACAATCGCTACCCAGCCGCCACTCATTCTATCGCGAATAATAGAGCTCTTCGCATTCGCTTTCGGAAGAATTTCATCAGGATGTTTCCAGCCGCCGTGAATTAACGTAAATTCTGTTTTATTATCTCCTAGGTCTTTCAGATTAAATGAAACGACCCAGCCATCTGTATCCCATGAGAAAGATAGATGGTTTGGTTCATCAATTTCTAACACTTTACATGGTGATGGGCCAAATGGTGATTGCACATGAAATTCATGTCCTACCTCTAATACAAAATCATTCGGCATAAACCATGACGCAATCCCTTCTGCAGTTGATACTACATTCCATACTTTTTGAATAGACGCGTTAAAAACGATCGTTTGTTTAATATCAGTTAATGTATTTTGTTGTTCCATTTTCATTCTCCTTTATTCGGCAATCAAATATAACACCTTTTGGTTATACTTTGATA
>NZ_WIPE01000160.1:0-684 GCF_009760835.1 Bacillus sp. EE-W1
ACCACAGAAGGAAATGCAAGTGAAACCACAAAAAGAGGTACAGGTAAAACCACATAAGGAAATGCAAGTGAAACCGCAAAAAGAAGTGCAGGTAAAGCCACAAAAAGAGGTGCAAAAAGAAAAGCCAATTCAAATAGAAAAACCAGTTGAAAAACCGTCTGTTATTCAAAAACCAACTGTTATAGAAAAACAAAAACCAGCAGAAAAAGAAAACACAAAGTTTTCGGTAAATGTATTACCACAGCCGCCGCAACCACCAATAAAAGCAAAAAAAGAATATAAAATTTCAGATGTAATTAAAAAAGGAAGTGAGTTAATTGCTCCTCAAATTACTAAAATGAAACCTAATAACATCATTTCTCCGCAAACGAAAAAAGATAATATCGTATCACCGCAAGTAAAGAAAGAAAACGTAGGAAATATCGTGTCACCACAAGTAAAGAAAGAAAACATAGGAAATATCGTGTCACCGCAAGTGAAGAAAGAAAATGTAGGGAATATCGTGTCACCAAATGTAACGAAAGAGAATGTAGTTATTCCACAAGTAATACCGCCAAATATTCAAATGCCAAACATCATGCCAATGTTGGATAATAATCAACCACCAAATATAATGCCAATCATGGATAATAACCCAATACCAAACATCATGCCGATCATGGATAACAATCAAATGCCGAATAT
>NZ_WIPE01000100.1:0-29261 GCF_009760835.1 Bacillus sp. EE-W1
TGCCCCCACTGATTAAAGTTTCACTTTATACGCTCGATTGTAAACTAGTCTATCCAATTTGTACAATACGAAAAGGTTACTCACAGGAGTAACCTTTGTAAATGAAATTATATCGACGATTATTGAAATATATCGACTTACCAACAATTAACAACAAAATCCTACCGCTATTTGCGGGCATCCTGATTAAATTCACCGCTCCAAAACTATCCGCTGCTTCGTGATTTCCGTCAGCCTTCCTCGATTTACTTCATACTCAGTGTCAACACTTTGCGGTACAATCACCTTTCCGCCCTCAAGCATCACTTCCGGCGAAATAATATCCTTCTCCCAATGTCGGCTAGAGGCAGATATATCACCTGGAATCGTAAAGTTTGGCAGTGAAGCAAGCGCAACATTTTGTGCTCGTGAAATCCCCATCTCTACCATACCACCGCACCAAACTGATATGTTATGCTCCATGCAGTAATCATGAATTTGAATGGATTCTGTTAATCCACCCACTCGCCCTGGTTTAATATTAACGATTCGGCAACTGCCAAGCGTAATCGCAACGCGCGCGTCTTCTAAACTATGGATGCTTTCGTCTAAACAAATCGGCGTTTCCATTTTCTTTTGCAGTTGTGCATGATCAAGAAAATCGTAATCCGCTAGCGGTTGTTCAATCATCATCAATTGAAATTCATCTAATCGTTTCAGTTTCTCCGTATCAGCTAATGTATACGCTGAATTTGCATCAGCCATTAACGGGATGCTTGGAAACTCTTTACGAATTTCTTTCAATAACTCGTAGTCGTGCTCTGGCTTTATTTTCACTTTAAAACGCTCATATCCTTCTTCTGCATACTTCTCGATTTGTTTTAACATAACCGGAATTGTATTGATACCAATCACAACGCCTACTTCAATTTCAGTCCTAGTTCCGCCAAGCAATGTCGCTAATGACTTCTTTTGACGCTTTGTATATAAATCCCAAACAGCCCCTTCAATTCCGGCCTTTGCCATTCTGTTTCTCTTTATATGCTTGAACAACCCTGGTATTTCATTCGGATGAGAAATTTCAGCTTTCAATAAATCCGGTATTAAAAAATCTTGAAGTACATGTAGCGCTGTCTTCACCGTTTCTTCCGTATACCACGGTTCAGAGAACGCAACAACTTCGCCAAATCCAATGTATCCGTCCGTATTTTCTAATTCAATGACGATACTTTCACGCTTTTCATACGTTCCGTAGCTTGCAGCAAACGGGATTACGAGTGGCATTTCCGTTATATGAAGTGTCGCTTTTTTTATTTCCACTTACATCTCCTCCACTAATTGTCTTAACTCTCGTCTTAACAATTTTTTCGAAGCATTTCGTGGTAATTCCTCTAAGAAACACGCTTTCTTCGGCACTTTATATTTCGCTAATTTCTCCTCGCAAAAATGAAGGATTTCTTCTTCTGTTACCTCTCCACTTTTTACAACAAAAGCAGCGGGTACTTGTCCCCATTTATCGTCAGTCATACCGACAACACCGGCTTCCGCTACCATCGGATGAGAGAGTAACACTTCTTCAATTTGAGCCGGATATATATTCTCTCCGCCAGAAATAATTAAATCACTGCGGCGATCTAGTACGTATAAAAATCCTTCTCCATCTAAATAACCGAGGTCACCAGTATGAAGCCATCCGTTTTGAATTGTTTCGCTTGTCGCATCTTCACGGTTAAAATAACCACCTGTTACATTCGGTCCTTTTACTACGATCTCGCCTTCCACAAACGGCGGTACTACTACGCCATCTTTTTCAATACGAAGTTGGCACTGAAATAGTGGTTTCCCAGCTGATCCTACTTTCGTTAACATATAATCTGCGGATAACGTACAAATTTGCGACGACGTTTCTGTCATACCGTACGTTTGATACACAGGAATTCCTTTATCTACACAAGTTTCTAATAACGGTTTCGGCGCTGGTCCTCCGCCAAGTAACATACATCGTAAAGAAGATGGATATGTCTCTTCTCCAAGTCTCTCTAATAAATCAGTTAACATTTTAGAAACGACAGAAATGATCGTAACACCTCTCGTTTGAAGTGCTTTATGAATAAAATCAGCATCATATTTCGGAACGAGTAAAATACGCATTCCGTACATAACATTTTTCATTAAAAGAGATAGCCCGCCAACGTGGAACATTGGCATACAAGCTAACCAGCAATCATCATCACGAAGCCCTAAATTAAGCGAAGAACCGACTGCGCTTGCCCAGTGATTGCCGTACGTTAAAATAACGCCTTTCGGTTTTCCTGTCGTCCCTGACGTATAAATGATTGTCATCGCTTCTTCTAAAGAGAATTCTTCTTGTATAGAGGCTTCCGCCTTCGATCCATTCATCACTTCGGCGAACGAATATACAGGAACATCTTTAGCCTCGAAATCTTGATCCGTCACTAAGCATATAACTTCAGCATCATCCATTTGCCAAAGTAGCTCTTCTCTTGAAAGACGCGTATTTAAAAGCACAGCTACTGCACCTACGTAAGATAGGGCGTGAATAACTGTAATCATCTCCATACCATTTTTCATCAGAACAGCCACCTTTTGCCCACGCTTCACTCCTACATGCGTGAGGTGTTCACAAACAGATACTACTTTTTCATGCAGCTCCATAAAAGTAACCTTTTCATCCTCTATTTCAATTGCAGTGCGATCTGGTGTTAAAAATGCACGTTGCATTAACCAATTTGGCATCGTCTCCATCACTCATTCTCCTTTCATGAAAGAAAGAGACTTGATATGACATCAAGTCTCTTAGTTATTTTGTTTCCGGTTGATCTCATCTAGCTACAGCGGCTAGAACAGTCGGTCGTTTCACGCCTTCCTACGAGGCAAAAAGCGCCTCTTCGTCAGAAGCTCCATCCCCCTCACATTCTAAGCGAGAAAGTAAAAAACACTTTCTGTGCGAAAGAACCTTAGCCTACGAGGCTAAACAGTCGGCTCCGCTTTTGGTTTGATCAAGGGAAACGAGGGAATTGACCGAAGTCCGGACTGCGTTTTTCTTTGAACGCGTCACGACCTTCTTTTGCTTCGTCAGTTGTGTAGTACAATAACGTTGCATCTCCAGCTAGTTGTTGAATACCAGCTAGACCGTCTGTGTCTGCGTTGAATGCAGCTTTTAGGAAACGAAGTGCCATTGGGCTGTTTGCTAAGATTTCTTGTGCCCATTGTACTGTTTCTGCTTCAAGCTCTTCTAATGGTACTACTGTGTTTACTAAGCCCATATCAAGCGCTTCTTGTGCGCTGTATTGACGGCATAGGTACCAAATTTCGCGAGCTTTCTTGTGGCCTACCATACGAGCTAAGTAACCAGCTCCGTATCCACCGTCAAAGCTTCCTACTTTAGGACCTGTTTGTCCGAATACAGCGTTGTCTGCAGCGATTGTTAAGTCACATACGATATGAAGTACGTGTCCACCACCGATTGCATAACCTGCTACCATTGCGATAACTGGTTTAGGAATTGCGCGAATTAGACGTTGTAAGTCTAATACATTTAAACGAGGGATTTGGTCGTCACCTACATATCCACCATGACCGCGAACTTTTTGGTCGCCGCCAGAACAGAATGCACGTCCACCTTCACCTGTTAAAATGATAACGCCAACATTTGCATCATCACGAGCGTGTGCAAAAGCGTTGATTAACTCCATTACCGTTTTAGGACGGAATGCGTTATGTACTTCAGGACGGTTAATCGAAATTTTTGCGATACCATTGTATGTTGAATAAATAATATCTTCGTAATTGCCTTCTTTTACCCATTCAATAGCCATTACAACTACCTCCTTGTATATTTCTGATCTCCTCTATAAGTGTAGCTTCCTTCTTAGATGAAAAAGCATCACTGCATAGTTTTTAGAAATCCCTTTACTATTGTATCAAACTTTTCCGGTTGTTCCACATGAATTGCATGGCCAGCACCATCAATTTTCACAAATTTCGCGTCAGAGATGCATTTTTCGATATTTTTTAATATGCGAAAGAACTTTTCATCATGCTCCCCGTTCATTAAAAGAACAGGTATTTTTAAGTTTTGCAGCTCGTTCCACCATGAAGGCTGAGCCCCTGTTCCCATGCCGCGCAAGCTATTTGCAATTCCTTTTGGATTGTTAGCAAGTCTTTCTTGTCGCACTGCTTCTTGTGCGTTTTGTGCTAAACGTTTTTGCGTTTCAAACAGCGGAATATTTTCCCACATCGTTACAAAACTATTGATGCCTTCTCGCTCAATTTTATCGGCAAGTCGCTCATCTTTTTCACGACGTTCTTCTCTCTCATCTTCACTTTTGAGCCCAGCTGTACAATTTTCTAACAAAAGGGAATGTACATACTCTGGATATAGACATGCCATCGTAATCGCCAGTCTACCGCCCATTGAATAGCCAAGTATGTGCGCTCTTTCAATATGAAGGTAATCTAATAGTTCTTTCATTTGCAATGCTACATTTCGAATATCATAGTGAGTTACATCTTCAGGACTTTCCGTTTTTCCGTGCCCCACAATGTCTACTAAAATGACTTGAAACTGCTCACTCCAAGAAGGAACGAAGGAACGCCACGTTTCCATGCTTCCCGTAAAACCATGAAGAAGTAGAAGTGGTTCCCCGCTTCCGACTACTTCATATTCATACGATACACCTTGCAGCGTTACGTTCATTTTGATTCACCTTGCAACGATGTAGTAATTACGTCCTGCGTTTTTGCCCACAATTTACGGTGCAATGTTAAGTTTTCATCACGGTTCGTACAAATTTCTACAACGTGTAAACCTTCCGTCGTCGTTCCCTTTTGTACCTCTTCTCGGAATTGCTCCCAACCATTTACACGACTAAATGAACCGCCGTACATTTTGACAACATGCTCATAATCAAGTCCAATTGGCGTTCCAAATAATGATTCAAAATGTTCCTTTTTCTCATATTGTGGTAAGAATGAGAAAATACCGCCACCATCATTGTTTACAACGACAATCGTTATATTTAATTCATGTAATTTTGCGGCTAATAATCCGTTTAAATCGTGATAGAATGATAAATCACCAATAACTAATACGAGCGGATCGCAAATAATGCTCGCTCCTAAAGCTGTCGAAATGATGCCATCAATCCCATTTACACCACGGTTTGCCATCACTTGAATATTTTTATCCGATGTGAAGAAGAATGAATCTGTATCACGAATTGGCATACTATTACTCGCAAATAATGTTGCCCCTTCTGGTAGTACGCGGACGATATCCGTAATAACTTTCCCTTCAAATGCAGTTTCATATGTTTCCATTTCACGAAGCGTTTCCTTCGTTTTTTCGTTTATATGTTGCCACATTCCGAACCAATCATTCTTTTTCATAACTGGCAGTTTTTCTATTAATGCACTGCAAAATGCAATATCACTTGCTTGGACAACTTCTGTCGCAACGAGAGCTGGATCTCTCCATTGTCCAGATTCGTCAACAACGATATGAACAGCTTTCGTCTGTTTTTTGATGAACTGCGTTAATGCTTTCGAAACAGGCATCCCACCAAAACGAATCATAACTTCTGGCTTCCACGTTTCTTTTAACAGCTCATTTCGTAAAAATGTATCGTAACAGTCGATTACCATCGTTTTATCGTGATGTCCGCTACGAATGTTAGAAAGTGGATCCGCTAATATTGGATATCCCGTTTTCTCAGCTAGTTCTGCCGTAAACGCTGCGATTTCTGAATGACTATCATCTCCACAAATAATAAGCCCCTTTTCCATATGTGAAAGGCGCCCTACAAGAGAATCTACATATTCACTCGGCATCATCACGTTCCCTTGCTGAACTACTCCTGTATATTCCCCGCGTCCTTTATCCCATAAACTTTCTAATGAGAAATCTGGGATAAGCGGCTCGCGAACTGGAAAATTAAGATGAACAGGTCCTTGCGGCGCTAGAAGTGCGCTTGCTATCGTGCGCTGCGTCGTCATGCGAGCATAATGATACATCGCTTCACTCGCTTCTGGAAGTGCCATCTCTGTAAATTGCTTCACAAATGTACCGTATAAATTGAATTGATTCATCGCTTGTGGCGCACCAACATCTCTTAATTCATGCGGTCTATCTGCCGTTAAGACGATAAGCGGCACTCGTGAATGAAAAGCTTCACATACAGCTGGATAATAGTTTGCTGCTGCCGTTCCTGACGTACATAATAATGCAACAGGGCGTTTTTTTGCTTTTGCGATACCGAGTGCAAAAAATCCCGCTGATCTTTCATCTACATGTAAATATGTGTTCATTCCTTCATGTTGTTCCATTAGTAGAGCAATCGGTGTTGACCGTGAGCCTGGACTAATGACAACATCACATACATTTAGACGCGTCAGTTCATCCACGAACGCGCCTAAATAATATGATAATGCTTCTATATGATTGTTCATTTCATTAATTCCTCCAAAGCACCAAGCATCGGTCTAAACTTCAAGCTTGTTTCTTCATATTCAAGTTGCGGTACTGAATCAATTACAATCCCGCACCCAGCAAATAAGGATGCTTTCGCGCCATTTAATAATCCGCAGCGAAGTGCAACCGCAAATTCACCATTTCCTTCATCATCTATCCAGCCAATCGGTGCACCATATAACCCTCTGTCTAACAATTCAACATCACGAATCAGTTTCATCGCTTCCAAACGAGGTGTCCCGCCAAGAGCTGGTGTTGGGTGTAATTCTTCTACCATTGTTAAAAGACTTGCATCGCCTTTTGCCTCTACAGGCGTATATAAATGAATTAAGTTTTTCGTTGTTAATAAGCCCGGACTTTCCGGAATATTAACAGATTCGCAGTGCTCATTTAGTACTCCTCGAATCATGTTCACAACATAACCGTGTTCAGCTAAATTCTTTTCATCATGAAGAAGCGCATTACTATTTCGTTCACTTTCTTCTATAGATTGACCATGACCAGTTGAACCAGCAAGACACATCGAAGTAAACTTCTCATCTTCTTTGCGAATTAATCTCTCTGGCGTCGCTCCTAAGAAGCATGCTCCTTTATAATCAAAAGAAAATACGTAACAATCTGGTTGCCCAATGCGAAGTGCTTCTAAAACAAGAGCAGAATCAATATGATGATCCATTTCTACTTTTAGCTCCCTCGCTAATACAACCTTCTGCACGTTCCCCTGCTTCATCTCATCCTGCACTTTCTCAATGGCCTTCATCCAGCCTTGCGGATCTACTTCTACTTTAGAAGTAACTGTTAATTTCGATCCTTCGAGTGCACATTTACTCTCCCCAAAAATTTTCTCTTCTAAAGAAACAATTTCGTTATAAAGAGTTTCTGCACAATCAGTTGCTGAAACGAATGTATTCATTGTTAACCATGCTTTTTCATTTTTTACAGTTAATAAAAATGCTGGTAGTGAAAATGTCGTATCATCAAATTCTTTCCATAAGTCGGTTTTCTCTTTTTCTTGGTCAAATGAAAATCCACCAAATAAAAGAGGACCTGTTCCAAATTCGTATCTTTCTCTTTGTACAAATGCTTTCTCTTTTACTTTATCCCACTCGTCACGAGCCGTTTGAAAGCGTTTGTGAGAAGAAGTTGCTATAGTGAAAACAGAGCCAATTCCAGCAAATATTACATGCTGAGCTGGGTCTGCAAAATAACATCTATTTTCGAATGAGATCCTTTTTCCTGCTGCATAAAACAGAAGCGGATCTATCCAGTCTATTTGTTTTACGAAGCTCACCAATATTTTTTCATCAGTTGCACGCTTAATGGCTGCACTAAGAACTTCTTGCAAGCCTATTTGTTTCGTTTGAATCACAATTGTCTCCCCCCTATGGGCGAAAAATAGTCATAATTACGCTTGATTTTAAGATACACCTCAAACGAAAGGCCTGTCAACGTTTAGCATTTCTGAGAAATTCACCTTCTCTTCCTAGAAAATAAACGTTGACACTAAATGATGCTTTTTCTACACTTAGTTGTGTACAATATGTGACCAAAGGAGGATTCAACATGGAAATGAACGTCGAAACGAATTCCTCTCCTACGGCGCCAAAGCCAAGTAAGCAAACCGGCTGGCGCATTTGGTGGAGTTTACTACGTCCCCATACATTAACAGCAGCTTTCGTTCCTGTTTTCATCGGAACAGCCTATGCGATGCAGGTCGGAGGTATAAATCAAATACATCTCCCTCTTTTCCTTATGATGCTTCTCGCTTGTCTTCTCATTCAAGCAGCAACAAACATGTTTAATGAATACTTTGATTATAAAAGAGGACTCGATCACGAAGGGTCAGTTGGTATCGGCGGCGCTATCGTTCGCGATGGCATTCAGCCAAAAACGGTGCTTAACTTAGCATTTGGATTTTTCGGGATCGCAATACTATTAGGTGTTTATATTTGTATGAATTCTAGCTGGTGGCTTGCTGCAATCGGTCTTGTTTGTATGGCCGTTGCTTACCTTTATACAGGTGGCCCACTTCCAATTGCATATACACCATTTGGAGAGTTAACAGCCGGATTATTTATGGGTGTCATTATTATTGGAATTTCATTCTTTATTCAAACTGGAACTGTAACATCAGAAGTCGTTTTACTATCTATTCCAAGCTCCATTTTAATTGGTGCCATTTTACTAGCTAATAACATTCGTGACTTAGATGGCGATAAAGAAAACGGTCGTAAAACGTTAGCAATTCTCGTTGGACGCGAAAGAGCCGTTGGTGTACTCGCTTCTATGTTCATCGTTTCTTATATTTGGACAATCGCTCTAATTATCGTTAACATCGTATCACCATGGATGCTTATCGTATTTTTAAGTGCACCGAAAGCATTGAAAGCGACGAAAGGCTTTATCGGCAAAAGTATTCCAATGGAAATGGTACCTGCGATGATTGCAACAGCAAAAACAAATACAATCTTCGGTCTCCTCATGGGAATCGGATTATTGCTTGGATATTTCCTATAAAGTGAAACTTTAATCAACTGCCCGTTAATGCGGGATAAAAAGGAGCTGCTGACGTGGCTCCTTTTTCATATACCAATTTCAGCTCATAATTCCTACTCTCAACGCTCATACTATGTAAAGAAACTGAATTGTAGGAAGGTGGACGACTATGTTAACTCCACAACAAATAAATCAATTTAAATCTATTTTAGAAAAACAACAGCAAGAAGTTGAACAAACAATACAAACTCATGAGAATACAGATCGTGCTTCTGAACGCGATTCTGTTGGAGAATTATCTAGCTATGACAATCATCCAGGTGATATGGCTACAGAATTGTACGAACGTGAGAAAGATTTCGGGCTCATCGAATTTTGGCATAAGCAGCTAGAAGATACAAAACATGCCCTGCAAAAAATTGAAGAAGGTACGTATGGAATTTGCGAAGTATCTGGCGAAGAAATTCCGTTTGAAAGATTAGAGGCAATGCCAACCGCTACAACATGTATTCAGCACACTACAAATAAATTAAATATGAACACGCGACCAGTTGAAGAAGAGGTGTTGGCTCCTTCTTTTCACAAGCACGACGAAGATCATTCTGTAGAATACGATGCTGAAGATGCATGGCAAGATGTCGCAAATTATGGGACATCGGAAACACCGTCCGATTTAGAAAGACAGGATTCCAAAAACTATAATGGCATGTACGTAAATAGTGAAGAAAATGTTGGGTATGTAGAGGATTTCGAAAATTTTATAGGAACAGACATGTATGGCAAAAATCCTCAAGTTTTCGCCACAGAAGAACATGAAGAGTATGAACAAATGCTTGATGACTTTGAAGAGCGTACTTTCAAAGGCGAGTTATCTTCAAATGAATCTAGCTCCAAAGAATAAAAAAAGCATTCCGAAATTCGGAATGCTTTTTTTCGCTAGCTAATTAGTTTTTTGTAACGTTAGCTGCTTGTGGTCCGCGGTTTCCTTCAACGATTTCGAAAGAAACTTCTTGACCTTCTTCTAAAGTTTTGAAGCCGTCGCCTTGGATAGCTGAGAAATGTACGAATACGTCTTCTCCGCCTTCAACTTCGATGAAGCCAAAACCTTTTTCGCCGTTAAACCATTTAACTTTACCTGTTTGCATGTCATGTACCTCCTAAATAAAAATGAAACTATGAATCCACATGAAAAGGTGGATATAAAGGACATGAATGTATAACAAGCTTACAGCCTTTAATACAACGTGCTTTATTTCCGTACCACATTATGTAGCTCAATAGTATTTTCACTATATCATGCTATGTCAAAAACGTCAAATGAGAACACTTTCAACCCATCGTTTTTTATAATCCTAGTATAACCTTAAATTTTCATTCTATTTTTATTCAAAAATTAACAAATCTACAGTATTCTAATTCCTTTGATTTCTGTACAATATAATTACTACATATGATGAGGTGAAAAAATGCAAGCACATGAAATCGAGTATAAATTATATGGCGATGATATGCAGTTTGTTGAAATTGAATTAGATCCAGAAGAAAGCGTTATCGCAGAGGCTGGCGCAATGATGATGATGGAAGATCATATCGAAATGGAAACCATTTTCGGTGATGGTTCTGGCCCATCTAGTGGTCTATTCGGTAAATTAATGGGCGCTGGTAAGCGTCTTGTTACAGGTGAAAGTATGTTTATGACTGTCTTTACAAATACAGGTCATGGCAAGCGCCACGTATCATTCGCCGCTCCTTATCCAGGAAAAATCATCCCTGTTGATTTAACACAATATCAAGGGAAAGTCGTTTGTCAAAAAGACGCGTTTCTTTGTGCAGCAAAGGGCGTTTCTATCGGAATTGAGTTTACGAAAAAAATTGGAACTGGTTTCTTCGGTGGTGAAGGTTTCATCATGCAGAAACTTGAAGGTGATGGACTCGCTTTCATGCATGCAGGAGGAACTGTATATAAGCGTGAATTAAAACCTGGCGAAAGACTTCGCATCGATACAGGTTGTCTCGTTGCCATGACAAAAGACGTTAACTACGATATCGAGTTCGTTGGAAAAGTAAAAACAGCTCTATTTGGCGGCGAAGGCTTATTCTTCGCAACGTTAGAAGGTCCTGGAACGGTTTGGATTCAGTCCTTAACACTTAGCCGTTTAGCAGCACGTCTTACAAGCCCAGCAGCTCAAAACAGCGGTGAAGGCAGCGTCTTAGGCGGACTTGGACGTTTATTAGATGGAAAAGAGTAAACAGTGCCCTTATAGGGTGCTGTTTTATTTTGGCATGATTCGTCCATAAGTCGCTATAATTTCATCCACTAATTTATATACGCGATACAAACTATTTGCCCCTCCAAAAGAATGAATCAAGTCCCTCACTGCATATATTGAACTATACCTTTTCTTAAGGAGGGCTTCCTTAATGCGTACTCCTTTATCCTTCGATAAAGATACCGCCATATTGTTAGCTTCTTGTTGTGAGTTAACGTATGAACAATATAAACAAAATGGGATTTTCGAAATACCGGATGGTTTTCAATATGTACAAGGCTTTCAAGGAAAAACCATTGAAACGACAGAATGGTTCGGATTCATACTAGAATCTGAGGATACGATTATTGTAGCTTTTCGCGGAACACAAACAGATACAGACTGGATTATCGATTCACTCGTTAACCAAAAACCATACCCATATGCTTTAAACAGCGGAAATGTCCATAACGGCTTTCTTTCCATTTATGAATCTTGCCGAGATTCTATTATGGATATGCTCGTATCACTACCAGCCCATAAAAAACTCCTTGCAACAGGTCATAGCTTAGGCGGCGCGCTCGCCACACTACATATACTCGATGCGCGTATCAACACCGCCTTCGCACAGTACGGTCTTTATACATTTGCCTCTCCCAAAGTGGGCGATATTGCATTTCGTAATTATTATAAACTACAAGTAGCTAGTAGCTTTCGCTTCGTTAATCTATTTGATGTCGTTCCTCTTCTCCCTCCGCGCAATGTCCATTTTAATGACCAAGACTGGGAATATGCACACGTTCATCACAACATGACTTTTACAAAAAACACAAAATCTATTACAAATAATCATGCCATGACAACATACAAAACATGTCTGACTTCTCATTTTTAACCAGGTAATGATTGGAAACCCTATATCCTTATACTATAATAATATATGAAGTTATTTTTGGATGAGGGGACCTTACATGCTAAAATTTATCTTTGCACTTTTTCTCATTGTAATTTTTACGTTTACGGGTTTCTTTACATTTTCATACTTTGCGACTGGAGAATATGGTGGAACAGGTATCATGTATACTGCCATCCCATTTCTTTCTTAAGCAAAAAAGGAAAAACGAGCTTAATGAGATTAAGCTCGTTTTTTAGCAATTATATTCCTCTTTTAAAAGTGAATACACTTTGTCTCCATGAATAAAAGTCCCTTCAAAAGGGACTTTCACTTAATACTGTGTAACGGCATTACCAATACTCCAAATCTCATTACTATACTGTAAAATCGTTCGATCACTCGCAAAATGACCAGACTGTGCAATATTTAAAATCGACATTTCTAGCCACTTCGTTCGGTTTTCATACGCTCTACCGACAGCTTCTTGTCTTTCCGCATATGGACCAAAATCTCGCAGAACGAAGTATTCATCATTTTGAATTACGAGAGAATCATAAATCGCTTCAAATTCAGCTCCCGAATGTGCAAAGAAACCATTCGTTAACTGATCTACTACTTTTTTAATATGCATATTGTGGTGATAATAATCACTTGCACGATATCCACCATTTTGATAGTAATGAAGAACCTCTTCCGCTGTTAAGCCAAAAATGAAACAGTTATCATCACCGACCCGGTCTTTTATTTCAACATTAGCTCCGTCTAACGTTCCGAGTGTAATCGCACCATTCATCATAAATTTCATATTCCCTGTTCCTGATGCTTCTTTACTCGCAGTTGAAATTTGCTCACTCACATCCGCAGCTGGGAATATATCTTCCGCTAAAGACACTCGATAGTTTTCTAGAAAGATAACTTTCATATATTGGCTTACGTACGGATCATTATTCACTTTCCTTGCGAGTTCATTGATTAATTTAATAATTTTTTTCGCATAGTAATAGCCAGGTGATGCTTTCGCTCCAAAGATAAAAGTACGCGGATAAAATGTAAAACTAGCATCCTCTTTCAAACGGTTATACAAATATAAAATATGAAGAACGTTTAATAGTTGTCGTTTGTAAGCATGTAGTCTTTTTACTTGCACATCAAAAATAGAATTAGGATCAATTGTAATCCCCATTTTATTATGAATATGCTCCGCTAAAATCTCTTTACGCTCTTGTTTTACCTCTGCAAATTTCTCTTGAAAACTCGCATCATATTGAACTAATTGTAGCTCTTGAAGCTTAATCGGTTCTTTCTTCCACTCTGTTCCAATCGCCTCCGAAATAAGGTTTGTCAGCTGCGGATTCGCCTTCATTAACCAACGTCTATGAGCGATTCCATTCGTTTTATTATTAAACTTATCTGGATAAAACTCATAAAACAATCGCATTTCACGTTGCTTTAAAATTTCCGTATGAATTTTTGCTACACCATTTACGCTATGGCTACCGACAATTGCTAAATGAGCCATTTTCACAAGATCATGCGCAATAATCGCCATCTCTTCAATACGATGCCATTCATATGGATAACGTTCCCAAAGTTCATGACAGAAACGTTCATTAATCTCTTCAATAATCATATAAATTCTCGGTAATAACGGTTTAAAAATGTGAATTGGCCACTTCTCAAGCGCTTCTGATAACGTCGTATGATTCGTATAAGAAATCGTTTGTGTCGTTATGTGCCAAGCTTCTTCCCATGCTAGTTTTTCTTCATCTAATAAAATACGCATTAGTTCTGGAATCGCCAAAACTGGATGTGTATCATTAATATGAATCGCAATTTTCTCATGTAATTGACGAAGGTCACCATATCTTTCTCTATGCATACGAACGATATTTTGCAAACTTGCTGATACGAGGAAATACTGTTGCTTCAAACGAAGTATTTTCCCCTCATCATGCGTATCATCTGGATATAAAAACTCCGATACCGCCTCTGTTTCACGCTTATATTTCAAAATATCTTTGCAATTTTGCGGGAAAGGAACTGGTTCAGCATTCCAAAGTCTGAGTGTATTTACAGTACTCGTCTCATAACCTACTACTGGAACGTCATATGGTACTGCCATAATCACTTCTGCATTCGTATGCCTGAACTCTAAACGCCCGTCAATGTATAGCGGTTCAACATTGCCGAAATAACTTACTTCTACAGCTTGATCATGCCTTCTTACTTCCCATACGTTTTCATGCAGAAGCCACTGTTCTGGAAATTCAACTTGATAACCATCAACAATTTTTTGATCAAATAAGCCGTGCTTGTAACGAATTCCACAGCCATGACCTGGTAAGTTTAAAGATGCAAGTGAATCAAGGAAACAGGCTGCTAATCGTCCAAGTCCACCATTTCCAAGACCTGCATCTGCTTCCACCTCTTCTAACTGTTGCAAAGAAATCCCAAGCTCAGAAAGTCCTTGCTCACATACATCCCTGATGCCTAAATTTAATATGTTACTTCCAAGCAAACGCCCAAGTAAAAACTCAATGGATAAGTAATACATTTGCTTTTGCTCTCCAGACCGATAACTTTCGTTCGTTGCAATCCATTGACTATTCATATACTCACGTACCATGTACCCAAGCGTATTGTATTGATCACGAGTTGTAGAGTCTTTAAAACTTTTACCATACATCGTCTCTAACTTTTCTAGAAAAGCTGATTTGAAACTTTCAACATGAGTAAACATTTCTTCACCACCTACATGTTATTCCATGAGACTTTTATACAATTTCTTATAGGCAAGAGCTGATTTCTCCCAGCTATAATCTTCAGTCATCGCTTGTTTTACAAGCTGCTCCCATACCGGTTTATCATGATAAAATTCAATCGCACGAAGAACCGTGTGCAACATGTCATGCGCATTAAAGTTCGTGAAACTGAAACCATTTCCTTCTCCAGTTTCTTCGTCATAAGATTGTACAGTATCATTTAATCCGCCTGTCTCTCTTACAATCGGAATTGTACCGTACGCTAATGCGATAAGTTGTCCAAGTCCACACGGTTCAAATAGTGATGGCATTAAGAATAAATCACTTCCCGCATACACTTGGTGGGCTAGTTCTTCATTAAATCCGATATACACTTTTACCTTCTCAGGATACTCGTATGCCATCCACTCAAAGAATTGTTCATATTCAGAATCACCTGATCCTAAAATAATACATTGCACATCTTCCTCCATTATTTCGCGGAATACAGTACGTACTAAATCAAGACCTTTTTGCTTCGTTAATCTCGTTACCATCGAAATAATTGGTGTATCTTCTTTTTCTGGCAAACCAAAATAACGCTGCAAGGCGCGTTTATTTTCATTCTTTTCCTCTAATGACTCTGCATCATACTGAGCAGTAATATACGAATCTGTTTCTGGATTATATACGCTCGTATCAATTCCATTTACGATGCCGCTAAGCTTACCATTATTTTTTCGTAACAACCCATCTAACTTCTCACCGAAAAACTCATATTGAATTTCCTCTTTGTATGTCGGGCTAACCGCTGTAATTTGATCAGAAGCAATAATTCCGCCCTTCATAAAGTTCACATTTCCATAAAACTCTAGCTGCTCACTATGAAAATATTCATCACCAAGTTCTAACAAGTCGTACATCACTTCAGGAGGAAATACACCTTGGAACTGCAAATTATGAATCGTATACACCGTTTTAATATGCTCATATAATGGATTATCTTGATACTTTTCACGCAGTAAGAAATTCACCATAGCTGTATGCCAATCGTGGCTATGAAGAACATCCACTTCAAAATCAAGATGCGGAATACACTCTAAAACTGCTTTCGAAAAATAAGAAAAACGCTCTCCGTCATCATAATGACCATATAGAGAATCTCTCTTAAAATAATATTCATTATCTATTAAGTAATACGTAATCCCGTCTTGCTCACCTTTTAAAATTCCGCAATATTGATTTCTCCACCCAAGCGGGACGTTAATTACCTTATGTAACGTACATCCATCCCTTAATTTTTGCGGAATAAGACTATAATTTGGAAGTATAATGCGAACGTCCACGCCTAATTTTTTTAGCTCTTTTGGGAGCGCACCTGCTACATCAGCTAATCCTCCCGATTTAACAAATGGTACACATTCTGATACTGCAAATAAAATATTCACTTGTTGTCCCACTGCACGAAAAGCTTATACGACTTCCCTTGCAGCTTCCTCCCTTCGAGTTTTCATTTGAATGAATGCTTTAATCAGTGGAGGAAAAACCCCCACTGATTCTTTTAAGAATAACTATTAATCGTACTGTTTTGAATGCTTCCTTTTTCTACAACATATGGCTCATCGGCGTTTCCTTTTAGTACAACACCGTCACCAATTTTCACGTCTTTATCAATAATAACACCGTCTATTATACAGTTATCTCCAATTTTGCTCTTTTGCATAATAATGCTATTACGAACAATTGAGCCTTTTCCAATTTTAACAGAACGGGAGATAACACTATTTTCTACTTCTCCTTCAATAATACTGCCGTTTGCAATCATTGTATTTTTCACGGCTGCACCCTTCAGGTAACGAGTTGGTGGTTCATCTTTTACTTTCGTAAAGATCGGTGCTTCTTTCTTAAATAATTGCTTCCAAATAGCAGGTTGCAAAATTTCTAAGCTATGTTTATAGTAACTTTCAATTGAATCAATAATAGCTACATATCCTGTATGCTCATACGTAGCAATATGCAGTGATTTTCCGCGCTTTTCTCTCACTACATCAAATAAACTGTATTGCTCCACATCTTTATATGTCTCAAATAAATCTAACAATAATTGTTTCTTTAACACGTATGTTTGAAGCGAAACCCCTTCATGGCAAACTTCAGTAATATCAGCTGCCGTATGTATATGTCGCTCTAACACCGCTTGAAAATTTAATGCTGTTACGAGATGGCTATTCGTAATAACAACGTATTCTTCTCTAGCTCTTAAAAAATAATCAATATGTCTTCTAAAATGTGCAAAAGACCCAAATTCATCTTGGTCACATTGGCAATTTGGCGGGAATAAAAACAGTCCGTCTCTTTTTCTATCTAAATCCCACTGTTTTCCTGAACCAACATGGTCCATTAGTGAACGGTTTTTATGACTTGTAAAAACCGCTACACTATGAATATTAGAATTCACCATATTTGAAAGCATGAAATCAATGAGTCGATAACGGCCCCCAAATGGTAACGCCGCTAATGAACGATGCCCTGTTACTTTCTTTAAGGAAGGAAAACTTCCCGTTGCATTAATAATTCCTAACATTTTTTCTCCCATTCATTTCATCCCCCTTTTCTATTTCCCTTCAGCAATGAGTACTACATCGTCGACATTTTTTTCTGGACGAATAATTGTTCCATCTTCAATAACCATTTCCGATCCAACAATCGCTCTTTCAATCACAACATTTTTACCAATCTTCGCTCCTGGCATAACGACGGAATCAATAACCATACTACCTTCTTCCACCGTCACCCCTTGGAATAATACAGAATGCTTCACGTCCCCTTCAATGACGCATCCTTCGTTAATAAGTGATTCTTCTACTTTTGCCTTTTCTGCAATATATTGAGGTGGCTCATTTGGATTCACAGAATAAATACGCCAATTACGATCGTTTAAATTCAGCGATGTTTCATCGCGAAGTAAATCCATATTCGCTTCCCATAAGCTTTTCACCGTTCCAACATCTTTCCAATATCCTTCAAACGGATACGCCATCAGCTTTTTCCCTTCATCTAATAAAAGCGGAAGTACATCTTTTCCGAAATCATTACTAGATTCAGGATTTCTTGCATCCATCTCTAAATACTCTTTCAAAATTGCCCAGTTAAAAATATAAATTCCCATTGATGCAAGATTACTTCTTGGAAATTGCGGTTTCTCTTCAAATTCAACAATCTCCATCTCTTCGTTCGTATTCATAATACCGAAGCGACTCGCTTCATCCCACGGCACTTCAATAACAGAAATCGAAACGTCCGCTTCTTTCTCAATATGGTAATCTAGCATTTTACTGTAATCCATTTTATAAATATGATCGCCTGATAAAATCAGAACATACTCTGGTTCATATTGACTTAAATAGTTTAAGTTTTGATAAATGGCACTTGCTGTACCTGTGTACCACTTCACACCTGAAGACTCCGCATAAGGAGGTAACACTGTGACTCCACCGCTTACTCGGTCTAAATCCCAAGCATTGCCGATTCCGATATAATTATGAAGTTCGAGTGGTTGATATTGCGTCAAAATCCCAACCGTTTCAATACCAGAATTCGCACAGTTACTTAGCGTAAAGTCAATAATGCGATATTTACCACCAAATGGAACAGCTGGCTTGGCTAAATTTTTTGTTAATGCACTTAATCGACTACCTTTTCCCCCTGCTAGTAACATTGCTACGCACTTTTGCTTTTGAGCCATCTTGTTTTTTGCTCCCCTTTCTCGTCTTCACTGGTCGTAATATGGATACGCCAAATGGTGGAATTGTAATTTCTACATGTGCCGCTTGATTATGATACGGTTCTTGAATCGTCTTGAGACGTTTCTTATTCACTTGCCCCGATCCGCCATATTGCTCAGCGTCACTGTTTAAAATCTCGTTATAATACTCGAAATCTGGCAAACCTACTTTATAGTTTTCATATGTAGCTTTCGTAAAATTACATACGACAACTAACGCATCTTCTTGTTTATCCCCTTGGCGGATAAACGAGAAAATACTTTGCTCATGATTATTAGCATCTATCCACTGAAATCCTTCAGGTGAATGATCAAGCTGCCAAAGTGGTTTGGAGCGCTTATACAATGCTATGAGCTCTTTAAAGTAATCATGCATATAACGATGCATTTCAAAATCATGTAAATTCCAATCTAAATCTTCAAGGTCTTTCCACTCATCAAACTGCCCGAATTCTCCACCCATAAAGAGCAATTTCTTACCTGGATGAGTAAAGAAATATCCATATAATAAACGAAGTTGAGCAAACTTATCCCAGTAATCTCCTGGCATTTTATTTAATAACGACTTTTTCCCATGAACGACTTCATCATGAGAAAGCGGTAATATGAAATTTTCAGAGTAAGCATATATTAAAGAGAACGTCATTTTCTCATGAATATACTTCCTGTACTCAGGCGCACACTCCATATATTTCAGCACATCATTCATCCAGCCCATATTCCATTTGTAATTGAACCCAAGCCCACCTTCATACGTTGGAGCTGTTACAAGTGGCCAAGCTGTTGAATCTTCTGCTGTCATAAGAAAATCTTCATCTTCTGCAAACACCGCTTCATTTAACTCTCGTAAAAATGAAACAGCGTGCTCATTACTTTGCTCTTGTCCTTCTTTATTCCAGTACAGCATATTCGCAACTGCATCCACCCTGAAACCGTCAATGTGGAAATACTTCATCCAAAATAACGCATTTGAAATTAAAAAATTACGTACTTCCCTCTTCCCTAAATCAAAATTAACAGTTCCCCATACTAGGTTTTCTTGTACATCTATATCTTTATATTCATAAGTCGGTGTCCCATCAAACAAATATAAACCGTGAGCATCTTTACAAAAATGCCCCGGCACCCAATCTAAAATGACACCGATTCCATATTTATGACATTCATCGACAAAACACATCAAATCGTGTGGCGTGCCGAATCTACTTGTCGCTGCATAATATCCCGTCCCTTGATATCCCCAAGAACGATCATATGGATGCTCAACAAGCGGCATAATTTCAATATGTGTAAATTGATGTTCCACCACATACGGAATGAGCTCCTCGGCCATTTCCCTATAAGAATACAGAGCGCCATCTTCTTTCTTTTTCCAAGAACCGAAATGTAATTCATAAACTGTCATCGCTTCTTTATAAATCGATTTTTTCTTTCTCTTACGAATCCAGTTTTTATCATTCCATTCATATCCCTCTATATCAAAAACTACAGATGCCGTATTTGGTCTTACTTCTGCATATACTGCGTAAGGATCTGCTTTTAAAATAACGTCACCATCCATCGTTTCAATCGCATACTTATATATCTCATTCTCTTCAATATGCGGTACAAACAAGGACCAAATCCCCTCTTCTGTCACTTGTAGCATCTTATGTTGCTCATAATCCCATTCATTAAAATCTCCAACAACACTCATTGCTTTCGCATGAGGAGCCCATACTGTGAATCGTACACCTCGCATCCCATCTTCCGTCACAATATGTGCCCCAAAGATGTTATAACTGTCATAGTACTTTTCTGTATGAAACTCATCTCGTTTCACTTCTTCACAATTTATTACATCCAATATGTTCACCTCACTAAGATGACAGAAATTTTTTACTCTTTATCATTTCTGCGAAAAACTGAAATATCCTTGTTATTTTTTAAAAAATATTCGTTTTTTTCTTTAATTTCGCTTAAAATATTCAAATTTACTGTGTAAAATATCGAATTTTGACGAATATCCATTGCAAACGCTTCATTTCCTACTAGGCTTTCATCCTATTATTTATTTCTCAACCTTTATTTCATTAGATTGATTCTATTTTACTTGCTATTTATCACTTAAAATCACAACAAAATAATCTGTCATAAAAAAATGTTTCTCAACATTTTTTGTCACAATTTTATTGAAATGGAAAATTCATAAGCATATACTTGTTCTCAATAAAGAACTACGAACTCTCGCAAATATAATTCATACTGAAACACTATGTTTACTCTGTCCATGCTCCAAGAAAAAGTTTGATAAAAAATTAAATTAGGAGGCTTTCTTATGTCATTAAAACAAAAGGTTGGAATGGGAGTTGTCACAGCTTCACTTGGCTTATCCCTTACATTCGGCGGTGTATTCGCCTATTTCAGTGATTCTGAAACATCTAGTAACTCATTTCAAGCTGGTACACTAGATCTTTCTATTAACCCAAGTGTAATTGTTAATGTGAAAGATTTAAAACCAGGTGATTTGATTGAAAGAAACTTCAAGCTTGAAAATAAAGGAACATTGCATATTGCAAAAGTAGCACTTGAAACATCCTATGAAGTTACAGATGCAAAGCAAAATAATGATGGTGAAGATTTAGGCGATCACATCATCGTCAAATTTTTAGTGAATGATGGAAAGCCATCTAATCCAAACGATGATCATGAAATTTTGTGGGAAACAAAATTATCAGAATTAAAAACTATGAAACCGGAGGATGTAGCTACTTCTCTAGAACGTCATAACTTAATAGATGGTATTAAATCTGGTGAAACAGATTATTTACACGTTCTCTTCTCCTTTGAAGACAACGACCAAGATCAAAATAAATTCCAGGGTGATTCCCTGCAGCTAAACTGGACATTCCATGCAGAACAAACACCAGGCGTGGAGAAATAATTTTTAAAATATAAATTATCGGAGGCCTATATATGAAAAAGAAAAATCGTTTTGTTACCGGAATTGTGACGGCTGGCGTTCTATTTTCAACTGCCCTTCCGTTCAATGTACTTGCTGAAAACCCTATTAACCAAATTGACTCTTCAAACGCCCAGTCTTTACTATCAAAACTTTCTAAAGAACAGCGCCAAGCATTACAAACGTTAGATGCCAATCCTGGTTTTACTATTTCGCCAGATATTAATACGAGTAGTTCTGAACCAGTAAATATCATTGTAGAATTTCAAACTGCTCCAGTAAAGATTAATGAATTAAAACAAAAAGAAAAAGGATTACAAGCTGCTCCTGAAAATATAAAGGCACGTATTGATCAAGAACATGAGGAATTCCAAAAAGGATTAAAACGCCTTTATCAATTCAGCCCATCAGTAAAATCAGGGCATTTCCAGTCTGTACAAATTAAACGTTCTTATAAGCACGCTATAAATGGTGTTGCGCTAACGTTACCTGCAAATACAGTTGAAGAATTGTTACGCATTGGCGTTGTAAAACGTATTTGGAAAGATTACGAAGTGAAATTAAATTTACCAAAACAAGCAGAGCAGAAAGCACCTCAAAAACTAACAGATAGCATTCCCCAAATTGGGGTAGATAAGTTACATAGCGAGGGCATTACCGGAAAAGGAATTAAAGTTGGTGTACTAGATACAGGTATTGATTACAATCACCCTGACTTAAAAGACGTGTATAAAGGCTATCGCGCAAAATCGGGTGAGGATTCTAGTAAGGTAGACCCAAACTCCGTAAAAGGTTGGGACTTTATTAATAACGATGCAGATCCGATGGAAACAACTTATACAGAGTGGCAACAATCTGGCGCTCCTGAATTTGATGATCGTGGTTCTTCCTTCTATACTGCGCATGGTACTCACGTAGCAGGTATCGTTTCTGCTCAAAAGAAAAATAAATCAGATTCCGCAGTAAAAGGTGTTGCACCTGACATTGAACTGTATAACTATCGTGTACTAGGTCCTTACGGAAGCGGCGATAGTTCTGGTATTATTGCTGCAATCGATAAATCTATTTCTGACGGTATGAACGTCATTAACTTATCGTTAGGTGACGATAGCAACAATCCGCTTGATCCAACGTCTATCGCTGTCAATAACGCAATGCTTTCGGGCGTTGTTACAGTCGTTGCTGCCGGGAACTCTGGCCCAAATCCAGCGACACTTGGGTCACCAGGCGCTTCTCCATTTGCTATTACAGTTGGAGCAAGTGATAGCTCTATTTCCTTACCGAAACTATCCGGTCATGCTGGGCAATTACAATTCCCTAACCTAATTTTATTCGGCAAAAACTTCACTGATAAAATAGAGGATTTCAAAGGACAATCTCTCCCTATTGAATCTGTAGGAATCGGTACTCCTGACGAGTTTAGTAAAAAAGATGTAAAAGGAAAAATCGCTCTCGTTGCACGTGGTACAATCTCGTTTGATGAAAAAATCGCAAATGCGAAACAAGCTGGTGCAAAAGCAGTTATTATTTATAACAATGTGGATGGAGAAATTCCTTACTATATTGGCGAAAGTACAAAATACATTCCAGCATTCCGCCTAACGAAAGAAGATGGCGAAAAACTAAAAGCTCAAATTGAACAAGGCAAAACATCCTTAACTTTCGATGAAATAAATTATATTCAAACAGAAGGCGATCATCTTGCAGACTTTAGCTCACGCGGCCCTGTTACATCAAATGATGATATTAAACCTGATATTACAGCGCCTGGTGTTGCGGTACTTTCAACAGTACCTGAATATATTAACGACCCGCAAGAAGGTGAAAACTACGATGTTTCCTATGAACGTATGCAAGGAACATCCATGGCATCTCCTCATATCGCTGGCGTTGCTGCTCTTATTTTGCAAGAACACCCAGAATACTCTCCATTCGATGTAAAGGCATCTCTTATGAACACAGCTGATGATTTAAAAGAAAAGTATTCCGTATATGAAGTTGGAGCTGGACGAGTAGATGCTTATAACTCTGTTCACACGGAAACAAGTTTTAAAGTGTTAGATACGACAAAAACAATTGTCAATGATGAAGTGATTGAAGTACCAGACGAAACTGGATCCATTGCATTCGGTAAATACTATCAAAAAGACGGGGAATCCATTGAACAAAAACGAAAAATTAAAATTGAAAACCGCAATAAACAAGAGAAGAAAGAATTTAAAACAGAAATTTCTTATACACCAGCTTCTTCTGCCATTAATGACGCTACCGCAAACGGTGTAAAAATTTCTACTTCTGAAACAATTACGATTGATGCTGGTAAATCAGATGAAATTGAAGCAAAAATTAATATTCCTGCTGGTGCAAAGCAAGGCCGATATGAAGGATATATTCATATTACAAATACGAAAAATAAAGAAGAAACGTATCAAATTCCGTTCTCTATTCGTGTGTCAGAGCCTGGTATTGAAAATGCACTATTATCAAGAAAAACAATCTCAACTGATACATCTACATTCAATCCATACCGCGAATCATATGTTCACGGGGCGTTCCAATTAAATAGCGAACTTGAAACGTTAGATCTTATCGTGAAAGATTCCAAAACAAATAAAGCACTTGGCTTCATCGGAACATTAAACACGAGTGGATTAAAAACAGATGTGTATTACTATTTAGATTCATTCTTTAACGGCAGAGTGTATCCTTTTACAAATGATCCTGCAAAACCAATTGGTGATGAAAAAATCGACTTACCAGAAGGAGATTACACAATTGAATTTGTTGGCTACGATAAAGCCGGGAAAGCACGTGTGAAAGGTGATTATGTCGTAATTGATAATACACCGCCAGAAGTGAAATTAACTGGATTACAGCCTGGTATTTATGAATTAAATGAAGAAAACTATACAGTAGAAGACGGTAAAAAAGCACTATGGGTTAAAGGAAATGTATATGATTCTAACGTTGACTACTTAAGAGGAAAAGGATTAAACATTACGCAAGAAGCGAACGGCGTTATGTACTATGACTATTCTCCCTACTTGCACAAGTTTTTACCTATTACTGAAAATGGTGACTTTAAAGTTGGTATTACACCTGATTCCTTTAAAACTGAAGGTCCAATGAACACAGGCGTATATATTTTCGATTATGCAACTGCAGGTCCTGACTATCCAAGCGGTGTAAATAACTATTGGTTTATTCCGCAAGGTGCTCAATATGCAAAAGCTAGTTATGATAAAAAAGAATTATATAAAGATGATGAATTCACTGTGACACTAAACGCCAAACATGTGAAACAATTTGTATCTGGAGAATTTAACGTAAAATTCCTAGAGAAGAACTTCAAATTTGCAAATGCGAAATTGAATCCTACTTTTGAAAAACTCCTTTCTGAAAAAGGGGTAACCGCAAAAGTAAATGAGCCGAAACTAGAAGAAGGTTCTGTTACAGTAGGCGGAGCTATCGATGATAAAAACTTCGCCGGATTAGATGGTGACTTCCCGTTCATTGATGTAACTTTCAAGGTAGAAAATGATGAGTTTTATGAAGCAAATGCTCAATTAGATTTACCGGTGTTCGTTTACTGGAAACAAGGTGAATCAGAGCCAAGCAGAATGCATGTGCTTCAAGATCAAACATTCTCAGTTATGTCTTTAAACTCAAAAGTAGAAGGAAATATTAAACCTGGTGCATTCTTAAATGAACGTGGATATTTAGATGAGAAATTTGATTATACAAAGCTTGGTGTAAAAGTATATGCAACAGATTCTTACCGTCATAAGTTTGAAGGCTCACTTGATAAATACGGTTACTTCAAATTGAATGGACTTCCTGTTAATAAACGTGATTATAACTTATACGTGGAGGTTCCAGGACATTTAACAAGCCGACTAACTACAAAACTAGGTACTGAAAAAGATGGTAAACTACTTGGTCAATATTATTATGCACGACCTGACGAAAACCTTGCTGGCGATGTAAATGCTGATAAAGTAATTGATATGAAAGATGCTGAAATTATCGCTAGCAACTATGGTAAAAAAGGACTATCTGTGAAAGACGGCGACCTTAACAAAGATGGCATTGTCGACGAAAAAGATATTCGTTTCGTTGAAAAGAACTTCTTGAAAAAAGGACCAGATGCATCTAAATCACAAATACCTGTTGAAAAATCAAAAAGCGGTACACTGGCAGATATTTTAAAGAAATTAGGATTAACACCTAAAAAATAATAATAAAGAGCACTCTATATAAAGTAGAGTGCTCTTTTCTATAAACGACCCTTATCCAGCAAAAGGGGTATATTGGGGATATACAAGGGAAACCGGAAAAGGAATTTATATTAAATTATATAAAAACTCAGAGGTAGGAAGCAGTTTCCCGCCTCTGAATTATTTAGCAATTATTATAGTACTGGTGCCATTGTTTCTTTTAATACTTTTACAGAATGAGCGAATTTCGCTTTTTCTTCTTCATTTAGCTCAAGTTCTACGATTTCACGTACACCTTCGCGGTTAATAACAGCTGGAACACCTACGAAAGCATCTTTCTCACCATATTGTCCTTCAAGGTATGCAGATACAGTTAATACGCTGTTCTCGTTGCTTAAGATTGCTTTAGTTACACGAAGTAGTGACATACCGATTCCGTAGTAAGTTGCACCTTTACGCTCGATGATATGGTAAGCTGCATCGCGTACATTTTCGAAGATTTTATCTAAGTCTTCTTGTTTGTACTGTTCGTTGTTAGCTAAGATTGTTTCTAGTTTTTGTACACCGATAGTAGCGTGGCTCCATACTGGAAGTTCAGTGTCACCGTGTTCACCAACGATGTAAGCATGAACGTTACGTGGATCTACATCTAAGTAGTCACCTAACATGTAACGGAAACGAGCAGAGTCTAAAGTAGTACCAGAACCGATTACGCGCTCTTTTGGTAAACCAGATTCTTTCCAAGTTACGTAAGTTAAAATATCAACTGGGTTAGTTGCGATTAAGAAGATTCCATCGAACCCGCTATCCATAATGCCGCGAACGATTTGTTTAAAGATCTTTGTATTTTTCTCAACTAAGTCTAAACGAGTTTCACCTGGCTTTTGTGGTAATCCAGCAGTGATAACAACTAGATCTGCATCTTTACAATCTGCATAGCTACCGCTCCAAACTTTTGTTGGTGATGGAGAGAATGGTACCGCATGGCTTAAGTCCATTGCTTCCCCTTCTGCTTTTGCTTCATTAACATCTACTAATACGAATTCTTCAGCTACACCTTGGTTGATCATTGAGTAAGCGTAACTACAACCTACAGCTCCTGTTCCTACTAATACTACACGATTGATACCTTTTTTCATGGTAATTTCCCCTCTCTATTGTTCACATATATTTTTTATGATTGTTTAAGTAATTAATTAAAATACTAATTTAATGTTGTTTAACTTCTTTACATTCATATTGTAGCACGTATTATTGTGAATTACTTCACAAATTATGGCCTATTTGTGAACTTTTTCACATAGAGTGTAAAGTTGATGGGATAGGTGTGGAATCCATCTCAATGGAGACGTTTTCTTTAGATTGTGAAAGGGATTTTCTTATGTTTTTGTCGGTAAGTGAAATTATATCAGCGATTTTTTAAATATATGGACCGTAACTCCAAATATATCAGCGATTTTTGCAATATATCGACTTACCGACAAAAACCGACAATGATAACAGCATAACAAACGCCATCCTTTCTGTATATTTCTACAAAAAGAATAGCGTCTTTTGATTATATGGATACAAATTTATCTTAGCTGGACAGCGATGTTTTTTCCATACACGTCAAATTAACATACCGTCACTTATTAACAGTCAATAAACATGTGAACCTAGCAAAGCTCTTTAATTATTGTAGCAACACAGTCGTTTTTAAATCTTCAGCACCTCCATTTTTTAATGTATCATTTAGATCACTAAGATACGTAGGTTCAATTGTTAAGGATTTTGGAGGATTATCCATTGGTGGAAGAGCTAAAACAATATGGTGTCCGTATAGTCCCGTGCTACCAACTTGCAAGCTGACTCCTTCGTAGATTTTTCCTTTATCATCAGTTACGGTATAATCAAGTGCTGGCCAGCTATCATTAGCTTCCATTTCTTTTGGATAATCAAAGGTCAAATCAATCCTCGTTGAAAGTGAAGAAAAGGTTACTTGATTTACTGTTAATGCATATAAATTATCTTTCGTTGATGTTTTTATATTAGGAGTGAATTTATGAATCTCACCTTCAACTTTTGTAAGAGGAAATGCTACGTTCCATATTCCTGTTTGTTCAAATAAATCTTTCCCATGGACGGAAACATCAATTTTATCACCAAATTCACCGTAATTAGCCAGAGTAAATTCATGCTGCTCAATAATGGTGTTTTGTCCTTTTGACTTCTGTGAAGTAGAACCAATTGCAGCTCTGACTTCTTTCCCATTAATGGTTATATAACTAAATCCAGCTTTCTCTTCATTACTTTTGGAAATAGGATTCTCTCCTTTGTATTCCACCGTGACCACTAAACGTCCACCATCGTAAACAGCTTCTTTCACATTCATCGTTAAACCACTATGACTATCTCGTCTCTCAATTGATGTGGCAAGCTCATCCTTTTCAATTTTATCAGAAGCAATATCATTAAATTGTGCATAAATGGAGCCTATAACTGGAACACCCGATAATGTCTTTGCCATGGTAGGAGAAATGAATCCAAAACCTAAGAGAGAAACACATATTCCACAAGCAATAAGACTAGAATACTTAATTGTTTTTTTTCTACGGTACTGATTTTTCTTAGCTTGAAGCATGGCTGTTTTTTCTCTTTGAATTAACCGATCTTCTGGTATAGGAATATCATTGATATGGTGATTAATTTCTTCTTTATTCATAACTATATCCCTCCTTTAAAATGGGGCGTAAGGCTTGCTTTGCTCGATGTAATTGAGATTTTACCGTTCCTTCTGGAGAATTAAGAACCTCAGCAATTTCCTTAATAGATAAATCGTGATAATACCTTAATAAAATAATGGTTTTGTAAGTAGGATCTAAGAAATTAAATGCCTCGGTTAAATCCAGCGATTGCTCTAATTTATTCATGCTCTCTTCTGTACATAAATTAGATAACATTTCATCATTCACAACAAATTGTCTAGAGGACTTTCTTACAAAATCAATGGATTTAAAAACAAGAATTTTAGTAATCCAACTTTGAAATTTCTCCGGCTTTTTTAATTTTCTCAATGAAAGATATGCTTCATAAATTGTTTCTTGGTATATATCCAGTGCATCTTGTTCATTTCTTACATAAGAATAGGCTGTTCGATATAGCTTTGGGCGAACAAAAGTAATAAGTTGTTCAAATGCTTGATCATTTCCTCTTGTTGCTTGGTTTACTAGATAGGCTATGTCCATTTTTATTTCTTCCTCCCTTTACTAATATAGTCGAATGAGAGAATAAAAAGGTTGCAAAAATAAATGCATATATATAAATCTCCTACAACTTATTGCAATAATTACTATCAAGCATTAAAGACACAAAAAACCCATAAAAAAAAGCAGACTATCCAAAGTCCGCTTTTACACAACAAAAAAGAGATAGCAGATTATGCTATCTCTTTTAGTATGACCCGTACGGGATTCGAACCCGTGTT
>NZ_WIPE01000161.1:0-1096 GCF_009760835.1 Bacillus sp. EE-W1
ATTTTACTAATTGTTATTAACATAAATTAACACGTATATTTTAGGTACAGAAAGTTAGACAGCAAGGAGGTAGTTAATCTGATGCTAGAGACAAAAAATTCTATAGATATGATAAACAATATAAATTATCATTTGGATCTTGGTAGGGAAAATAATCAACGTTTACAAGACTTTTCGAATGAACAAGACGTATTGCCATATCATGTTTACAAACAACTATTGAATAAACAAGCATCCCAAAAAGAATCGATTAGTCTAGCTCAACCATTTATTCATATTGATACCTTAGCACAAATTCTATATGAAGCATTTCACAGTCAAACATTTACAGCTTTGGTACCTATTCTATTTGTGTTCCAACCGAATATTGTAACTGGTCTATCTACCCCAGGTGCTTATGCAATAGATTTTCATAATGATCATTTTATTCATTTAAAAGCCATCAATATTCAAGAATTTAAAGCAGGAATAGGTGAAAAAAAAGGGCCTATAGCTATTGGATATATGATAAACCAAAGTACAAGCATTCATCATTCAAAAGAATTTATGTATCCAAGGTTACAGGATCAAACTACAGAGTGTATGTTAGCCTTACAAAAGCAATTACACATACATGGAGAGTTAGAAGATCAAATTCAGTTATCATTTGATTTCAAGAAAATAATGATGCCTTTAATAGTCTTACAATGGATTAAACAGACAGCTTTATATTAAAGGTATAAAAAGGATAGTGCCGCTGGGATAGAAGGCAATATAAACTACTTTCTATAATATCTAAACCCAGCAGTAATCGTTATTAATGAAATTAGGAGTAATCCGATGATTATTTTCGCAATATTCGAAAATAATCATCGGAAAATAAAGAATTAGCTAAATTACGTAATTAAGAGTTTGATATACAAGAACTAATTGGTGTAATCGATGCAAATGAACTAAAAAAGATAGCGGGAGATGTGAACCCAGGAGCAATACCAACTGAGGTTATAACTATCGCAGTTAATCTTGAAGTAAGTATTAATTTTTGCACCATAAAGTGAAATGTATAACTCGTTATCCAGAATAAATTAAAAATCGAGAGGATGTTCAATATGTCAAA
>NZ_WIPE01000131.1:0-20004 GCF_009760835.1 Bacillus sp. EE-W1
TATTTCCCTATTTCTATTTTTCCCTATTTCTATAAAGGGATATAGGGAAATTTTAAAAAATATTACTGGAGTGTTAAAAATGGCTATTACAATTACGGTTGGGAATTACAAAGGTGGCGTTGGTAAAACCACAAATGCTGTATTAAACTCTTATGAAGTTGCGAAAAAAGGAAAGCGAACGTTACTCGTTGACCTTGATCCGCAGAGTAATGCAACGAAGTCTTTAATGTTAACGAAATCCATTCTTAATCCAGATGAAATTGTAACGGTTGAAAAAACATTAATGAAGGGGATACAAGAAGGGAATTTAGATGGTTTAGAAGTGGAAATCATGGAGAATTTATATTTAATTCCTTCTTATGTTGATTTTCAAGATTTCGCAAAGTTCCTTTATAAGACTTGCACTTCTGAAAAAGAGGAAGATCATTACTTTAAAGGATTACTTGAAAAGATAAAACATAAATATGACTACATATTTATTGATGTTCCTCCTATGTCACTAGAAGTTACGAAGAACGCCGTTGTAGCTTCTGATTATGTTCTAATTGCTTTACAAACACAAGAACGTTCTCTTACTGGTGCAGAGAACTACGTTAATGAACTCATCAAGTTGAAAGAAAAATATGATCTTGATATTGAAGTAGTTGGTATTCTTCCTGTCTTATTAAAAAATAATGGTAAAGTTGATGAATACATTATGGAAAACGCTCGTGAAATCTTTGGTGAAGAGAACCTATTTAAAAATGTCGTTCCTCAAATGGAGCGTATTAAAAGATTTGATGTAAATGGTATTACTGAAAAAGATAGACATGATATGAATGTAATTGAATTATACGAAACGATTAGTGATGAATTATTATCTCGTATCGATATGTTTGAAAAAATGAAGGTTGGTGTGTAATATGGCGAAAACTCCTGGTTTGTTAGGTAGAAAGAAAAGGAACTTTGAGCCTACTGAGCCTTATGTACCAAAGCAAGGACAAGCTGTGATTGACAATAACGCTGAAGCAACTGCTCCTTCTCAACCTAAGACAGAAGAAAAACAAGTAACTCGAAAAGCAAAAAGAAACGAAAAAACTGAAACAAAAAAGAAATTTAAAAATCAGCAAGGCAGTATTAAAATTTCTAATCAATCAAAAGAAGAACTTGAAGTATTAATGAAACTTACAAACACAAAATTTGCTTATGAAATCATAGATTTACTTATAGATCGTTATGTAGAAAACGAACTAACACCTGAGCAGAAAAGGAAATTCAAGCTCTTAACAGAGATGTAAAAATATAGAACTTTAGAAATATCCCTATTATTATAAGTAGAAAAGTAGAAATGAATACTTTTCTACTTATGCGTAATTTATCTAGTAACACCCACCAGAACTTCCACCACGGCTTTTTCTTCTCTCTTGCCGCTATAATTCTTTTACGATATTCCTACATTATTTTAAATATTAATAAGAACAGAAAAACAAGGAATACATACTTGATTCAAATGTAAACTTTTGAATATTAGTTTACATTCATTTCCCTTTAAACATTGACTTCTTACCAATTTCACTGATATCCTCAATTTATACAATAAAAGTATACATTCAAAACACTGTAAATAAGGAGTTCATAAATCCATGAATAAAAAAACACATCTTATTGATGTCCAACCCATCCGTAGCAAAGAACAGATCGAAGATATGAAATGGGCCCTTAAACGTCATTGTTCTGAACGAGACTATATTCTGTTTCTTGTTGGCATTCATACCGGACTACGCGTGAGTGATCTACTCCAACTCGAAACACAAGCCATACTAAAATTAAAACGAAAAAAAAGAAAAGAATTTAAAATCAAAGAAGGAAAAACGAAGAAAGAACGTATGATTAATCTTACTTCTATTTTTGGTGAAGTATACTCTTATGCCCAAACACTAGAAAACATCTGGTTATTCCCTTCTCGAAAAGGAGAGCAACCCATTAGTAAGATTCAGGCTTATCGACAATTGCAAAAGGCCGGAGATTTTGCCGGTGTAGAATCTATCGGAACACACACTATGCGCAAAACCTTCGGTTATTGGTTCTATAAACAAACAAAAGATGTAGCCATGTTACAAGAAATTCTAAATCACAGCACACCACAAATTACACTTAAATATATTGGAATCAATAAAGAAGAAAAAGATAATATCCTTGATACATTTCAAATTTAATCTTTTAATATTTTATATTTAATTTTAATATATTAAATATAAAATATTAAAAGAGGTGTTCATCATGAATAATCTAAATAAATTCCTAAAAGAAAACCAATTTATTAAATATTCCTTTTACATAATATTAGGTGCCGGAATTGTAAAAATAGGCTATGAATTTGGATATTACATTGCAAATTTAGCGATGTAAAGATAAAAAGACCAGATTAATAGGATGTTTCTCTAAGAAATACAAAAAACCTTAGGTTATTAAAACACCTAAGGTTTTTTAATTCAATAGACTAATCCATTAAATTTTTCAACTCTAAAAACAATTTTTAATTACATCACCTAGTTCAAAAAACTCCAAAACAGCTTTTTGTGTTTCACCCGGTAAAGCTCTAGTAGATACACTTACCGCTCTCTTAATAGCATTACCTCTACCATAACCAAGATTACGTTGATGCTTATATGCTGTTACAATGGTCTTAGTCATAGAGTTAATACCACCCATTAACTTAGCCGCTTGTTTAACCTTTAAAATTTTTGCCCATGGAAGAGCATTTACAGCAATCGCTTTTCCAGCACTAGAAATACAATCCCAACTAACACCACGAAGTGATCCATTAAGATTATCCGCTACAGCTGTTAAATTATCACCATCTGCTATAAAAGTATATCCAGCAAACTCAGATCCTTTATTTTCGTTTAGCCATTCAACCCCAGAATCAATTCCTGAATTCGCAACAGCATCTGGCATTTTTTCTACTAATTCTAAAAGTGGAGATAAAGCTTCATAGTCTTCAATTTCTGATTCTATCTGTTTAGTTTCATTCTTAGTTGTTTTAACTTCTGCATTAGCTACCGGAAAACTAAAGATTGTAGAAAACATTAAAAACGAACAAAAAAGAATACCTAACCTTAAAAATCTTTTTGACATACAAAAACCTCTCCCTTGATTTTACATTTATTCAAATATATGCGCATACTTCAATAATATGGTAACATATATTAAAATATAGTCCATACCTAATTTAAATTTACTAAGGAGGTTTTCCACATGAATAAATACATTTTACCTGGAATCATACTAATCTCTATCATTACCTTTATCGCAAACTTTATTGTTAATGATGAGAAAATCAATGCTCTAATTGATGTCATTGGCCTTATTTTAATTTTAATTTTAGGATTCTGGGGTTTTTCACGAATAAGTAAAGATCAGAAAAAAAACAAATAATATTTTAAATAAAAAGCTAAGAAAAAAGATCTAGTTTTTTACTAAATCCTTTTTCTTAGCTTTTTTATATTTGTATACTTAAATATTATAAATATATATTTTTAGTCCAAAATCCATCTTGCAACAGATCATTGCATGCCTTTTTTATAACGCTACAATGCATTTCTTACTATTTAACATTAGAATAATTAAAGTAATTGAAGGAGGTACATATATGGACATTGGAAAAAAAATAAAGCATTTAAGATTAATAAATAACATGACACAAGAAGATGTAGCCAGCCAATTATTTATTTCAAGACAAGTTATATCGAAATGGGAACTAGGAAAAAGTCTTCCCGATCTAACGAATTTATTAGCCTTAAGCAATCTATTTAATGTTTCAATTGATTCTTTATTAAAGGAGGATTCACATTTGCAAAATCAGATAATAAAACAAAGCAATTATAAAAGATATTTATTAATAGCTTCTCTCTACATGTATTCTTTAATCACTATTGTTGTTATATTTTATTGTCTCATTGCCTTTTTACTTATGCCAAAAGACATAAAAACATCAGATCTAAAGATTATTAATTCCCACTTTTATCAAGAAAGCGATAAGAAAGAAATTCTATATATTTATAGTAAATTAACACCTTTCTTCTCCAATTATTCAGGAGATTATAGCATTGAAACAAAAGAACATGAAATAAATATTCATGCAAATCGAAATTCAATCCCTCTTAGAAATAAAGATGTTTTATTTTCAATTGAAAAAGATATCCAACATGGAATAGATTGGGAAGAAAAAGATGTTTACATTGTAGATGAAAACAATAAAAAAACACTTATATATAACCATAAAAATAAACAACTATATTACCAACTAAAAAATTAAAAAGTAGGCGATCAAAATTAAAAACATTTATAAATATATTTTTATACTAACTACGCTTATTCTTAATATAACTAGTTCCCTACTCATTATGAATACTGGATTTATACCAGGCAATATGGTATTTTCCCTTACATTTTTATTTTTTACTATGCTATTCCAATCAACTACAATGCTATTTATTATATACATGATTAAAAATGATACGTCTAAAAAGATGAAAATAATATTATATGTTTTTTTAACACTAGATATATTAATCTTTTTATTCTTAATTAATATGACATATATAGTAGCAACATCATTAAAATATTATTAACATCACTATAGCAAGGGAATGCTTGTAAACTGATCTATACTGCATTCCCTTATTGTATGTATGCTATATTCTTATTCGCCTTTTTCTAACAGTAGAACCACGAAGTTTGGCGAAGACATTGTTTTTTCCCTTTACTGGGGCATCCGTCCTACGCTTTTTATTCCACAATTTACTTGACTACGAGCCTCTCCCCCTCATAGTCAAGTGACTTTCGTGGCATAATTGCATAAGAATCAGTAGATTACTTCCAAAATTGATACCATTTCTTTTCATTACTTGCCGCAACCATCTGTTTTACTTCTTGAAGCTCACGCATAACAGTCATAACAGCTTTATCACGATCAGCAACTTGTTGTTTCTCTACGGTATCGGAGTGAGTTAATAACTTTTGTTGCGATTCCAATAAGTTTGTTAATTGAGCTATTTGTTCATTTTGATTCTGTAATTGTTTTTGTTGTAACTCCACTGTACCTTTTAATTCTTGCAATAATTCTTTTAAATCATCTGATTTAGGTGTTATAACAGTCATATTTATATTCTGAACTGTTAACCCTTCTTCTTCTAAAAGTAATTTACAAGCATCTTCCAGTGTAACTTGGGGCATACTTTTTAATTCTACTAACCTTTGTAATAATCCGATATCATAATCATCAAAAATAACTCGTTCTCGTTCATCTCTTTTAAAAGCATAACAGTTATAACTCTCAATTAATAAATAATATTTTTTAATCGTAGACGGTGATACTTTTAATCTTTTAGCAACTTGGGATACATTTTCATAAATTATAGAAGTCATAATAGTCATAACCTCCTTTTTAGTATTTCAAATTCGTTATAACGGTTATAACTCCTCTATCTTAGCATTTTAAATAAACTTGAGCTAAGTCTACTCTTCCTCTTCCGTGACCTAATTCTTCATGAACTATATTCATCGCATCTTGTACTTGCCAATAGGTAGTTTTAAACTCTTGACGAATCCCATAATCCGCGCGTTTTCCTCGCTCATGATTTTTCAGTATATAAGCCAATACTTTCTGTCCTTGCTTATAGGATTCCCCTAATAATTCTTTAAAACGTTCTCTCGCGAACGTATGACGGAACATATGCGTTCCATTCGTAGGAATCCCAGTTGTCCTTCCAGCTTTTAAGAGAGCTGCCCGCAAAGTATTATCTTTAACTGGGATGACTTTTTCATGTAACTGTTTATCTTTAATCATTTCATAGATCTTTTCTTGCAATCTTTCAGGTATCTGAATTTCACGTCCCCGTCCACCTTTTGTAATTCCTTTTCCATTCTTAATCTTTAAAACACCATTCTTCAAATCAAAATGTTCTAAAGTCAGATTGATAACTTCCCTCGCACGAAGTCCCAAATGTAACTGTAATTGAAATGCATTCCGAACATGGATAGAGGGGATATTCTCTATTAATCTATTCACGTCTCTCAAGCTCATAGAGCGATTCTCGGGAGCTTTCTTATTTTTTTGGTTGTTATAGCTAAACACTCTTTTTTCAGAACAAAAGCTCACAGGGTCTTTTTGCAATTTCTCTGCTTGTCTGTGCATAGCTATTTGTAACTTCCTTAGGCACGTCTCAATATTCATTAGGTGTCCGTGGGACGCCCCTTCTTGTTCTTTATACTGTAAATAAGCATAATAATATTCTTCTTTAAAATAAACGATTCGTGTAATTCCATACTGTTCCCTACAAAAACGTGCAAAATCAATTGAAACCGATAGTGTATTTTGAATATGTTTAAAAGAATATAGCCCCCTCGTATGCTGCCCTTCTTTTTTTGCCTCATATTTTGATTGCCCAATACAAATAATTTCTTTTATTGCATTTTCAATTTGCCTTACAAGGGATACTTTTGAAGATCCTCGCCGTCTTCCCATATTCCCGCCGCCCTTCGGTCGGCCCGTTTTCGCTTACGCTCAAACGGGCATAATCCACCTTATGGTGCGCGGCGAATGCGCCGCACACCATAAGGTGTCAATCCGCTACTCCATATGTATCTGTAAAACTTCAATTTAAGCCTACGCCTGTCGCTCCATATTTAGCGTGGAGAGCAACTGTTATATCCACGTTTCTTTAGCAAATCCACTTGTCTTCGCAACGGCACGGCTATAGCCGTGCTTTCTTCGTACCTTGCGGTTCTCACTCCTTTTTTATATTGTTTAATTCAAAAACACATTCGTTCATTTTCATGATCTCATTAAAAATAAATAATTATATATAAAAAGAGCCGTTCCGGACTCAGAGTCATAAACACCATATTAGTGTCTGAATCTGAACCGCGAAACGGCTCTTGAATGTTTAAAAGAAATAAAAAAGAAAAGTAAATCTACATTAAATTTAACATAAATTAGGTATATATTCCATTGATTTTCATTGACTTTTAGAGTAGAGACTGATTCCCTCTTTTGAGTTTAACCCCTGTGTATTACGTATCTACCCATACGGTAAATGAAATTATTAACAGTTTAGCTCGTATAATAACAAATTTAGGTCAATGAATCCGATGCATAATTGTTGTGTGAGTAATTGATAATCCTCTTTCTCCTATTATTTTCATCAAATTACGAAAACACAGATTGTAACGCAGGTACCACCTTACCACTAATAAGAATAGTTGAGACTAATAATCTTTACGCTTGAATAAGTTTTAGATCAGTGAGTATGGAACGCTATCAAAAAAAACAGTACATATCGTAAGTTAAAATGTTTTGTACTATTGCTTACTCTTATCTATTATTTTTTACAGAATTTACGATACGGGAAAGCCCACGAACCTATATGGTCTGTTGTGGGAGTGGTGATGGAACAACGTAATCTTGCACGTCAGCGATACCAGGAATGGATTTTGCCTTTGGTATCAAGAATCCCACTGGCGTTAGTCTGCTGGCCCCTTTAGGGGTGGGAGTGTCAAACCTGCTATAGTTAAAAATTGTTTAGTAAACTAATTTATTTTCCCATTAAATATATCCTATAAATCTTATATGAAATTTAAAGTACAGGTACTAATTTCCACACAACTTTTTCTTTACCTAAGTAGGCTCTTGTAATAGGACCATTTGTTACTTCGATATCTTTATAATTAAGATACCCACCTTCTGCTTGCAATGTATATCCTCCTTCTACAGGAGTTATTATCCAATCAGCCGCGTATTCTTCAATCCAATGAATATCACCACTTCTCGTTATAAAGTGGTCAATAAGTCCTTTCACAGGAAACGGATAAAGCATCCCAATGTGGTATTTCTTTTTTTCTTCAGAAAAAAGCAATTTCATAGGAGTTCCTGAGGGTTCCTCCACTGTATTACTTAGTGAACTAACTACTAAAGATGGGAAAAAATAACGAGGTGACGTGTGAGTACTTAATCCTCTTGTTGGCAAATCTGCTGGAACTATATAATAATTTTTACTTGTGTCAATTTGATTTGCTACTTCATTTAATGGATTAGATGATACAGAGGCACTTGCTTTTTCTATTGGTAAAAATCCTAACAATATAACTAAAACCAAGAAAGATATTAATGCTCCTTTACTCTTCATAAAATCACCTCCTTTAAAATACTTAACTTATATACTAACTAAACAAATAAGAGTCTGAATATTAAGAAAATTAATTGTAAAATTTAGCATAATTCTTGTTCAACTATTTTGTTGTGAATACTATAATTAACACATTTATCGCTGTAAAAGCTTATTCAATTGCATTAGTACGGATTCAAAATTTTAATAGGGAAAACTTAACCATGCTTAATAACATACATTATTCATGACCATTGCAAAAATTATTCTTTTGGAGTCTTTCCATGAAATAAATCCATCGTGTTTGACTTATAGGTGTAGTAGTGCGAAGTGTGGTTATTTAAGTAATTAGTACAATATGTAAATGACTGAGGAGTTACAAAGAAAAGTTTTCATAAGCAACCATTCCCAAAGGGTATTGGGATATAAGGTGACAGTTGGATTCGAACCAACATAAAAGGGTATGCTAACCTTGTACCATTCCTAATTGGCATGCCACCATATGAAAAATATTGATATACTAAAATAAAAGGCGACAATCGGATTTGAACCGATGATACAGGTTTTGCAGACCTGGGCCTTACCACTTGGCTATGCCGCCATATAATTCTCTATAAAAGAGAATTAACACTTTGTTTTACAATTAAAACAATGTTAAACATCATATCAATTAACCATTAATTCTGAATAAACGGATTATACACCACATTATAGCATTGTTTATTTAATTTAGTAAATTAAATTACTGATTTTTCAAATATAACAATCATTTATAGGAAGCCTTCGACATTTTTTCTTCTGTGCCTATTGAAATTTCGTAGCCTCCCCTAGGCAAATAAGAGAAGAGGCATGTGACTTCAACGTACAAATATGTGTTTTATTATATGCATCATGAGTTGATCCTACTAAAATAGTGAACGAAAATTCGATATTACAGGATTCTCTTTCCCCTATAGATAGGGATAGTTCAATATCGTAAATAAACTAATTCTCTAAATTAAAGTTTTCTTTTTGAGCATAATTAAAGACTTTAGATTCCTATTTTTAGGTCAACAGATATATATCCTAAATATAGAATGAATATCTAATAAAATAATTTTGTACCTTGATAACACCCAATACCTTTTCTATCAAATAGCTTTTCTTTAAATGCTATAAGATCAGTGTAATAAACTATACCTATGACAACCTAGATTCAAGTATAAATCTTTTAGTGTTAATATGTTCTCTTTTTTAATCTTGAGTCCTTCGTTATCTATATTTAGGCATGATCATTGGATCAGGATATGTGTTCATCTGATTTGGTAAAAATGCAGCTATAGCAGCTGGAACTGTCTCGATATAGATATCGTCTGAACCCGCGCCAGTTACAACCTGTTTTAATTCATTTTCATCAACTATACTAATCAATCCACCAGTATTCCATTTTTGTTTTCGCATTTCATCTGATTTTTTTCTTCTAAACATTTGATATCCACCCTTTTTTATAATTTTTTAGTTTGAATTTAAGTACGTAGAAAATATTTAAGATATTTCTCTTTTAAATTGCTACATTTTATATTTTTAAAGCTTAAATGTTAAATTTATAGTTTGTATCGGTATGAATGATTATTTATGATTCCTCTATATAATTTTTTAGGAAACCGCACTTGAGAAATAGATCTCAAGCGCGATTTAAATTAATTAGCATCTTTTTTTCTTTGAGGCATAAAGGTAGTAACAAATGCAACAAGAGCTATCCCTAGACCTAATCTTTCAGGAATGTCAATATTTAACCCGTTATTCCATTGATATATAAAGGAAGCCAAGATTAAAAGGATAACTACCCCACTTGCATATCTGATTAAATTACGGTCTTTTTTTGTTTGAACTTTCATATCTATCCCTCTTTCTTTTTTATTAGATTCATGAATATATATGCTTAATTTGCTAGTAACTTGTAATTCGGTTCTATATCCTTGAAGAAGGAAGAGTAATAACCAGCTTTTAGCATTAACTCCTTATGAGTACCTGATTCTATAATAGTTCCTTTATCCATCACAATTATTAAGTCTGCATTCATTACTGTAGTAAGTCGATGTGCAATTACAACCCTTGTACATTTTATTTCATTGAGATAATCATCTACCTTCTTCTCATTCAGATGATCTAATGAACTTGTTGCTTCATCTAATACTAAAATGGATGGTTTATGAACTAAAGCTCTCGCAAGTGCAATACGTTGTCGCTGTCCTCCTGAAATATTGAACCCCATCTCAGATATGAACGTATTATACTGCATAGGCATCTTCATAATGTCATCATGTATTTGAGCTACCTTAGCGGCTTCAACAACTTCTTCTATCGATATATCCTTATCGTAAATTGCAATATTTTCAAAAATAGTCTTATTAAATAGTGTAACGTCCTGAGGAACTACACCAATTTGACGTCTCAATGATGATTTTTCGATATTACTTAAATCCACATCATCATAATATATTTTCCCCTCACTCGGATTATGCAATCCCAATAGTAGACGGGACATGGTACTCTTTCCAGCACCAGATTCTCCAATAATCGCTACTTTTTGGCCCGGTTTAATTTCTAAATTAATATTTTCAACAGACATTGGACTATATTTTGTATATTGATAACTTACATCTTCAAAACGTATACGACCTTCAAGATTAGTTATCTCTTTCATATCCGGAGTTTGTTCTTCTTTTGGTGCATCTAATACATCTTGTACCCTTCTTAAATACGTACCAGTTACAAAGAAAGAATTAAACATTTGGACAATTGACTGACTTAGCCCAAAAAATTGATTGGAAATAGCATGAAAAGCTACTAGATTTCCTAATGTTAACTGATTGTTTAAAATCAAATATGCACCAAGCCACAGAGTGAATAAAGGAGCTAAACTCCCAATAGAACCACTTACTGATTGAATATAATTATTAAGGTTTTGCTTCTTTCTATAAGCTTTTAGCAACTTTTTAAAATTTTTATTCCATCGAGTAAATATTTTATCCTCGATTCCAGCTGTTTTAACATTGAATATTCCATACAAAGTCTCTGTTTGAATACTTTGAACTTCACTATTCGCCATAATTTCTTCTTGGCTAACCTCTTTTACTTTGGAGCGTGTAGCAATTAATAAAACTGCGTTAAGTGCTGTGAACACTAAAACAGATACCGTTAAAATTGGTGATTTAATTATCATGAAAATAAATATTACAATTAGTAAACCAACATCTAATATACCCTTAATAAGGTTTGATCCAATCATATCTCGAATTATTCTTAGACTATTTACCCTAAATAGAAGATCTCCAAATTTTCTTAGGAGGAAAAAATGATAAGGTAAATGAAGTAAATGATTAATAAATTTACTCATCATTTGTTTATCTAAAAAGTTCTCCATTACAATTACAACCTTACCTCTAACTATATTGAATAGAAATTGGAATCCCACCACAAATACTATTGATATTAAAAAGATATTTAACAAATTAAAATTTTGAGGTGAAATAACATGATCTATTAAATATTGTATTAGAAGGGGTATACCTAAAGTGAATAATTGTAACACAAAGGACAGTAGGACTAAATTTATTAATAGGGATGGTCTCTCTTTCAATATATTAATATATGGTAACCATAAACTTTTAGGCTTCTTCTTAACAAACCTTTCACCTGGTACGCATGTCATAACATATTTTGAAAAATCCCTTTCAAACTCTTCCTTTTTTACCTTATTTCTTCCCACAGCGGGATCAACAATTATTACTCCATGTTCAGCTACTTCCTCTAGTACTACATAATGTTTTTCCTTCAATAAATAATGCAAGGGAGTGGGATTTTATATAACTCATCATATTCTTGAATTTTAAAACAATTTGCTTCATATCCTAATCCCTCAGCTAGATGCTTTAAATGAAATAGTGACGTTCCATCTCTACCATTACCAATCCTTTCATACATATCATGAAAAGATACGGTACTATTATGATATTCGGTAATCATCGCTATACAACAAAAACCACATTCAGTCTGTTGGGCTTGTTCTATAAATGGTACCTTTTTCTTAAACATCAACTAGGCTCCTTTCTATATAATTTGTTGTACTTAAAATATAAATGCTTCCTAATGTTAATAACAATTAGTAAAATAGGATCAAAAAAACAGCAAATTAATGCTTATTTTTTTGATCCCATTTTACTAATACAAAAAAATTTAGAGTTAAATTCCTTCTAGATATGGAGTTTAATAATAAACGCATTATCATAAATCGTATCAAAGAACACGTAGAATATCTCGTAAGAGCGTTAAGTGACTGGGAGTTCTGTTTTGTTTAAAAAATAAACTGCGTATAAACAGTAAAAAGAGTCCATCATAACAGATGGGCTCTTTTTACTGTTTATTAAAATAAGGTATTATTAAGATTTATCAAGATTCACTTTTCATATTACACGGTCTTTTTCAATGTCTTTACATAACGCACTGTAATTACAATCATACCAATGGTAAATGCGCTTATTGATGTTAATAATATACCAATAGACACTATACCTTGATCAACTAATTCTATAGACTGCAATGGTAGAGACCATATATATAAAAACCCCAACTTTGCTTCTGAAAAAATAAATACCCCAATTAAAGATAGAATTATATTAAGAAATGTAAAAGTGATAGATGTTTTTATAAATAAGAATAATAAAAGTTGCACTGTTATTAGAGGCAGTGTTGCAACAACAGAAGTGAAAAATACTTTAACCATGAATAATAAAGGAAATGGATCTGTAAAATCAAAATATCTTCCTAATACATATAAGCTTATTAAAGCGATTAAGTGTACTACAGAAAATAATAACAAACTAGATACTAATTTAGATAAAACAATTTTAAAGTTAGTAATCGGAGATAAATGCATTATTTTCCAATTAGTTTTACTTTCAAACTGGCAGAAGAAAGTTGTTATCATCCCTAAAATGACCGGGAGAAAAAAACCAACATAGAAAAAAGATACTAACATCCACACGCCCATCCATTCATTATCCAAACCATGATTATATTTTCCTACAACGTATTTAGTATACATAACCATTGAATATATAATCGGACAAAGTGCTAAGATGAAAAATGTAATTTGTTGTGGATGCTTTCTTATTTTTATCCAGTCGGAATAAATTAAATTTATCATTTGAAATCTCCTTTTTAATTTTTATTATTGGTTTTAATAAATATGATATATCCAATTCCTAAAATAAAAGCAGTAATAGGAATTCCCGCTAGCATGTACCATTTATCGTACGCCCATAATGTATTAAAAACCTCTAGATTATTCACATAATTAATTGGAGAATATAAAGTTTGATATGAAATAGGGAACCACCAAAGCTTAGTTGAACTTAATATATCGCCGAAAAGATACGAACATAGGGCTAGCGTTACAATCACTGATTGATTCGATACGTTAATGGATATAATGAACGCCAAAGCGCAGAATGGAACACTAATAAGAAATGGATATAACGTAAAAATAAATACCTGCTGCATTGAAACCGCATCCAAAGAGATACCTAAACCTGGAATTAATAATACTGTACAAAGCATATGCATTAAGGTTGTAATAATAAAGGCAATCATAACAACCACAAACTTACTTAGATACACATTTAATTTCTGTACTGGATACGATAGTGTTCTGGCCCACGTAGAATTTTTATATTCAATATTGTTTACACTCGCTATAATAAACACAATAAAAAAGTTTAAGATGTATTTTAAGATTTGTAGATTTATGCCAAATACCATTTCTAATTTAATAGCATGATAATTACTATAATAATTTAATCCGATAAATTCACCCAATCCAAGTATAATAGGCCCTAAAATAATCAAAAACAGTAAATGACTTTTTCTATATTTTATATACTCAGTAGCTAATACACTCCTCATACACTTACAGCACCTTGTCCAACGATATCTAAATATGCTTCCTCTAAATTCTGCTTTTTAGTTTGGAAAGATTGAATGAAAATCTGATTAGATACTAGTAAGTGTTGAATATCATTAAGTGATTTATCATCATAATATTCAACACTAAAGATATTATTATTTACATGGAATATATAGTTAGATTGTTCAAGTAATTTCTGCGTAAGAGCTGTATTATTAACTGTAAATTCAACAATATTTAATGATTGTTTATTTTGTAGGGAAGATAATAAACCTTGGTACTTTATTTCTCCTTGATGAATAATTCCGATATGATCGGCCATTTGTTCAACTTCACTTAGAATATGACTTGACAAAATTATAGTAGAATTAAATATACTTGGTGCCTTTTTTATAAATTCTTTTACTTCATAAACTCCCTGTGGATCTAATCCATTAGTGGGCTCATCTAATATTAATAATTCAGGGTTATTCATGAATGCAGCAGCTAATCCTAAACGCTGTTTCATACCAAGTGAATATTTTTTAAAGGTACGGTTTCGGTCTTCATATAGTTTAAATAAATTCAAAAGTTCCTTTATATGTTCTTTATCATTAATATTCTTCAATTTAGAAGCAATTAATAAATTTTCGTACCCCGATAAATGATCATAAAAGGTCGGAGCTTCAATTAATGAACCTGTTTTAGATAAGATTTCAATTCTATTTTTTTTTATATCCTTTCCTAATACTTCTACAGTTCCCTCGTCTGCTTCTATTAATCCTAGTATGATTTTAAAAAAAGTAGATTTACCCGCTCCATTCGGACCTAATAATCCAAATATTTCGCCCTTTTTAATAGTTAAATCAATTCCTTTTAAAACATGTTTGTCTTTATACTTTTTATGCAAGCCTTTAATATTTAAAACTTGATTGTTCATAATATCAACCACCTGAATTTAGAATTTTAAATCAATTATAAGTTTAAATTTCATCCTTATATTTACTTATTATTAATATTTTTTTAATAAAATCTCCAAATAGAATATAAAGCAAAGGTTAATACCCAGTTTCTATAATCTACATGTCCTTTTTAATATTTAACTGTCGTTCCTCTACACGCTTTTACTACATGATAATAGTAATTCACTCACTATTATCATGTAGTAAAATAATAGTGAGTGAAATTTACAAAATACCATTAACACAGGTTAATTAAGAACAAAATTATTTAACACTATTTGTACTCTTATAACTATTAACTAATCCATATCCATATTGATCATCTTTACCAGTTGTACCTAAATCGGTAGCACCATCTTTTAAATACTTGATAGTTATATCTGCCGAAGGTTTTGTAGAATGAAGCTCATAATACCTTGAGATAATAGCTCCTAATGTACCAGATACTGATGGAGCAGATAAACTAGTCCCTAGGTTTAGCGTGTAGCCTTTCGGTGTATTTAGTTGAGCGTCCAACATAGTAGGTTCTAAATAAGTTGGATAGGTAGTACCAATTAAATAGGATGGATCAAATCTGAATTGATTATCAATAATTGTTCCATACGAACCACTTGGTGCACTAAAGTCTACCTCTGGACCAAAATTGGAGTAATTTACAAATTCATCGTTCTTGTCTGTTCCTGATACTGTCAATACATTACTTAATCCACCAGGTACATGAATTTTATATAGTACACCTTTCTCATCATCTACTTTTTCAAATGGTTTATCCAAGCTTATTCCTTCATTACCTGCTGAAGCAACTACTATAGAATTTTTTTCTTTCGCGTATTGAATAGCTCTTTCATACGACTTTATAATTGCGTTCTCATCATCTAAATTTATAGCCTTATAAGTTCCTAAACTTAAGTTTATTACGTCTGCTCCTTTATTTGCTGCATCAATAATAGCCTGTATAGTCCAAACTGATTCACCATCTTTTTTCCCTATAACTTTATATGGAGTAATAGTTATATTAGGAACAATCCCTTTTAATTTATCATGAGCTGCAATAATTCCTGCAACCTGAGTACCATGGCCATTTTGATCTAACAAATCCGGCTCGCTGGGAACATAGGATTTCCCTTCTAAATACCTGATACTATCCTTAAGTTCAGGGTGGTTATAATCTACGCCACTATCAACTAAAGCGATGTTTACATTTTTTTCTCCTAAAGTTATCTCGTGAGATTTATAATTATTAGTTACCTTGGCAATTTGCCAAGGTGGCGAAACGTTCGAGACAGGTTCATTAATAGTAATGGAATTCAATGTTCGTTTCGAAGATAAACTATATTTAAACTTATTATTTGCAAACTGCTCATTTGGGTTTAAAACCTTTGGATCTTGTAAAGTTAATTTAGCACTATTAGCAACATTTTCTATAGATGCTTTAAACTTAGTACGTATTTTACTATCTAAATCGGATTGCATATTACTCTTAGTTTCTTTATATGAAATCATTTGAATTTCTGGAGTATATTTAATCTCAATCGCGTTATTTTCCTTTAAAAAATTTATAATATTTTCCTTGTTATTCTTTTGAATTTCGTTATCCAAAAGAATAAATTTATAATTATCCGTTGTCTCTACTTTTTCTGCTTTTACAGGTTGTGTAACTAAACTTAACAAGAATACGGAAAGTATAGTTACAAGAATTTTTAGCTGTTTCATGTATCCGTCTCCTTTTATAATTTAGCCTCTTCTAACCTTAAAATAGAAGGAATTGAATTATAGTCAGACTGTTGTAAAAGACCTACTCCAATCCCACTAAGGCCTGTCATTAAACCAAACGATTCAGTTCCCGTACTGACTCCTTGTTTCCAATTATGCGTTTTAGAATACTCTAAAAGTTGTATACCAATAGAATTTGCTCGTTCGTAAGATGTTTTATCTTGTAACACTTTTGCTGCATACAATAGAATATCTAAATTTCCAAAATCCCCATGACATAGTGAACGATTATGACCAAACGATTTATCAATAGTGGTATCTAGAGCAGCATTTATATTTTGATCAAGTATACTACTTTCATAATTACTTTCTTTTAACATTAGCCTACTTAATAAGATCCCTGGTGCACCATGACACCAAGCAACAGAGTGATTATCCTTAGAAGGAAGTTTCCAATTTTTATGCTTTGGATCATAGAAACTATTTTCATAGGATAAAACTTTATCTGCTAGTTTTAAAATATTGGGATTATTTATATATTGATTAGCTGCTACCAAAGCAGTAATAATACCTGCCGTTCCATGAGAATATCCAATCCATGAAATATCGTCTCTTTGTTTCCAAGAGACATGCCCCTCTTTTCCAGGATGATGATATGCAGCATTTATTAAGTATTCACTCGCTTGTTTGAGAAGTTTTAGATATTCCTTATTACCACTATCTTTATAAAGAGCTATTAGTACCCCGATTACCCCTGCCGTTCCATCAATAATATCAAATACTTTATCTTGCGATAATTTACTAACAACTATTTTCATAGAATCGAGTATGAGTTGTTCATATTGTTTAGTATGTGATAATTGATTAATATGATTTAAAGCATAAATTGAACCACTAACGCCACTAAAAGTACCAATATTAAACATTCTTTGCTCAGGTAATCCTTGGAGTGAATTAATTACAGGATAAATAGACTTCTCAGCCGTTAGTTTATAATCATTTCTTCCCGTCAAATGATATAAATAACTAAAGAATAGAGAAATGCCGCTTAAGCCATTATATAAATCTAAATCTACAGGATAAATATCCCATTTATATTCATTAGAGGCAGATATTACGGTACTAATCCAACAAAGATCAGATTGATTATTTCCTTCTATAGCATTAGCAATTAAATAATCACCTATATGACGTGCCTCAATTAAAAATTCCTTAGATTTATTAGCATGAATATTGACCTTGCGATATGGATCAATACCTTGTTCATTTGCACCAAATGTAGCTGAATGTGCTAAAAAGCTCATTCGCATAATTCGAATTTGTTGTGAGCAATCTACAATATTAAGGTCATCGATCTTCTGTATTACAGCTTCTAAAGGAGATGACTCAAAATAGTTTTGAATACAAATTTGCTCTCTATGATATAAATGATTGCTACTCACCGTTGTATAAAAATATGGAATATCATCATTGAGTAGATCAGTTTTTTCGGATTTAATAATTTCTTTTGGTTTGTTCTCTGGTTCCAATGCCAGAGTGTGGAAATAAATATCTCGGTTATATCCTTTTTGTAAAAAATCAGGATGTTTACTTTTTCTTAGTAATTCACCGTATACAGCGGTAGGTCTTAGAATCATTCTTACTATCGTATTTTTAAATTTATCTGATATATAATTGCTATACTGTTGTTTATTATTTAAAATCCATTCATAAATATATTTAAAGCCATCTATTATAACGTCTACATGATCTTTATATGAAACTTTTTCACCTTTAAAAATCGGCTTATTTTTTTCAAATTCATTTACTTTAACATATTTATATTTTGCATCTACGTGCATCACATCTGTATTCTTTGCTTCTACTGAAGGTACCTTTAATGGATATAATTGATCATTTTTATCACTAAGGCCACTTAAATCAAGACCTTTATAGTTAGGATTATCGCTATTAAATGCAAGAAATGGAATAATTCCAGTAGATCTAACAGATCTATTAATTATATTTAGGGCTTTATTATGAGCAGATCCATTCTTTTCTTCTAATATTTTTGCATGGTGGAATAAAGATTCAAGGTCAATTGGAACTGGATACTCACCCATCGCTATAATATTCTCATAATGAAAGTCCACAGCATTTAAACTATATAAAACGCCTAATAGACTCCCCATTTTAAAATAAAATGATTTAAGTTGTTCTTCCGTTTTGCATTCTATATTCTCAATATATTCAACCCAACCATAAGAATGTTTATCGATGATTTTTGGTGAATACAGTTGAGCTTTATTATTAACTTGATTATTTATCCAAGCAGTTAAATCATTAAATGCCGCTTCGACACCAATTGATCGAGGCTTATAAATAAGTTTTATATTAGGAAGAAATTCAATTAATGACACTGTTTTGCCATCATTATGTTCATCACCAAGCCCTAATGTAATGGTCATTAGTTTATTTGTCTGAATATCAATATTAAATGTCTCTTGGATTTGTACCTTATCTTGTTCAAGATTATAGTAAAGAGTAATAATATTATTTGACCAATGGATTAATGTAGTTAACATTGTTCTATATAAAGCAGGATATGTATCCTTAAAATAAACAAAAAACTCATTTGTACTAATGTAAGAACAAAAATGATTGTAACGCTCTTCCGAGGTTTTCCCTTTTAAATTTTCAAGAACGCGTTGAATGTTAAGTTCTAATATTAATGTTTTGTGGGATAATTCATATAATCTTTTATACATATATTCTAGTGGTGCCAATAATTGTGACTCTTCGAAGAACGAATATGTATTCAATGATTTATGAACTTTAGAAAATGAGTAACTCATAAATTTTTTAAAAAAATTGTAAAAAGTTGCTTTTGATAAATGCTCTTCGATTGTTGGGGGAAATTCATATGTTTGGAAACTGTCAAACTCTGAGAAGGTTAATGATAGCAGTGCATCTACTTTATCTACACTGTATTCATCATGTTCTAATTGAGATAGAGTTGATAACTGAATACCTGAAAGATCCTTTAAGATCCCTTCAAATTTATTTTCGTTGTTTTCAAATGTTTTTTTCCAATAATTTATGTAATCCGTAGAATATGGAACTATCTGATCATTAGTTTTTATTTCATCAATAAATGCACTATGCTTTACAGACACTTTACTACTCCTTTCATTAATAAGAGAAGTAGATTCTCTACTTCTCTTATATATTTTATAAAGATAATTAATTACAAGAAGGCATACATTCTTTTGTTAAC
>NZ_WIPE01000118.1:0-17306 GCF_009760835.1 Bacillus sp. EE-W1
GGTCTTACTGCCCGTTAATGCGGGGTAAAAGTAAAAAAATCAGCTCTCTAGTGAGAACTGATTTTTTCACTTTCTTATTCTTGTGAAGAAGAACTGTTAGATGATTCTGTAGAACCATTTGTTGATTTTTCTTCTTTCTTCGGCTCTTCTTTTTTGTCACTAGTCGAACCGCTTGTTGATTTTTCTTCTTTTTGAGACTTATCTTCTGTTTTACTTTCTGGTTTCGTGCTTGTTGACTTCTCTTCTTTTTGAGATTTGTCATCAGCCTTTTTACCAGAAGCATTCGTTGCTTTTGCAGCACCTGCATCAGCTTTAATTTCTGCTACTGACTTATTTAAGTAGCGCTCAGGGTTCACAGCCACGTTGTCTTTACGTACTTCAAAGTGAACGTGAGAACCTGCTTCTTTATTCATTGCACTTAGACCGGATTTTCCTAATACTTCACCTTGTGCAACTCGTGCACCTTTTTCTACTTTCACACTGCCTAAGCTTTGATAAGAAACTGCTACACCATTTCCGCTATCAACTGTTACAACATAACCAAGAAGTGAATCTTTTTCAGCTTTCGTTACTGTACCACTTAAAGCAGCAGCTACATCGAATTCTTTTCCATTCTTCGCAGCAATGTCGATTCCTTTATTTGGGGAATATGTGTTGTTATAAAAGACAAGTGCTTTTTCTTGTTCCGCCTCAGTTGCTGCATCTTCATAGAATTTCTTCTGTACGACTACTTCCGCATTAGCGGCAGCTGGCATTTTCACTACTTCTGAAGATTTCGTTACTGGTACTGCTGGATCTTCCGATTGTGTATACGGTGTTGCTTGATCTTGGTTCGGAGTCTTCTTCGGATTAGCCCCCTGGAACCATAGCGCAACCATTAAAATTACCGCTGCACAAGCAATGTACAGTGCTGGAAACACCCATCTTTTTTGAAATAAATGTACTACCTTTTGCGACTTTTTATTATTTCTTCCTCGCATTCCATCATCACCTCAGCAATCATTTTGAACAATATTCACGTATCCTATACAACCTATAACTAATTACTTTTCGACAAAATCTGTAAAAATATGTATAAGAATTGTAAAATTTCCGAGGAAATGATAGAAAAAATAAAAAACTGAGCACTTTCGGCTCAGTTTTTAGTCCAATTGTTTCTTTTTATATACGATTAAACATGCAATAAGTGAAATAACGAGCCACACTCCAACATTTAGCATATGCCCACTAATACTACTAAACCCAGCACCCTCCACTAAGCTTTTAATCGCTTTTTCAAGATGAGATGTTGGAAGATAACTAATCATCGTCTTAATTACTTTATTTTCAACCATTGGCTCAAATTGTACAGCTAAATACATCGTCATTAATATTGGCATTCCAATTAGTGATGTTTGCGGGACAGACTCAGCTAATAATCCAATCACTGTTCCAATTAAAATGAATAGAATTGTTCCACATAAGAAAATAAATGCTAGCAATAAGAGATTGCCACTTAATTGATCTAAGATGAATAAGTTTACAATGGAAATACCTAACGTTAAACATGCTGTTAATATACTTTTCCCAAGAAGAACTTCAACAGAAGAAGCTGGTGATAGCATTAACACACGTAACGTATGTTTTTCTTTCTCTTCTGCAATTACCATTGATTGAACAAACCCTGCTACAAATAGAAAGGACATTAAAGTAATAATGCCAACTCCTGCCTGTCCTTCTCCAAATCGGCTAAATATAAATGCAAATATAATTGGTAAAGATGCCATTAACAAAACTTGTGAATTTGTCTTAAAATCCTGTACTTCTTTTCTAAAAATAGCTGATACACGTCTCATTGAAAATGTCATTATAATCCCCTCCCAGTAACTTCAATAAAGATATCGCCTAACGTTGGCTCATAAGAATGAATGGATAATAGTTCTCCTTTTTTCATCCACTCTGAAATACGTTTTGCACCTAATTCATCTTTTTGTACCGTTTCTTTCTTCTTATCCTTTAACACGACTTGTATTTGATCTTTCGCGTATTGTAAGCGAAGGTTCTCCGGTGTATCAAGCGCTACAATTTCTCCGCCACACAGAAAGGCAATGCGGTTACAAAGCGTTTCTGCTTCATCCATGTTGTGCGTCGTTAAGAAAATCGTCGTTCCTTCTTTATTTAAGTCTTTTAAGATTTTATGAATGTTTTGTACGTTAACTGGATCGAGTGCAGATGTTGGTTCATCTAAGAAGAGAATATCTGGTTTATGAAGGATTGCTCTAGCTAGTGTAACGCGCTGCTTCATTCCTTTTGATAGTTTCTTTACTGGTGTTTTTTTATCATCTAATAGATTCACTTGCGCTAGTACTTCATCGATTCGTTCTTTTTTACAATCGTATAAGTCACAAAATAATAGTAAGTTATCATAAATGCTAAGTCTTTCATATAAACCGCTGTTGTCTGTTAAAATACCAATTCGTTTATAATCGATGCTGCTTGGGCCTGTAATATCTTTTCCTAATACCCTTACCGTTCCAACACTATGGAGTAATTGAGAAGTTAAAATCTTTACTGTTGTCGTTTTTCCAGATCCACTTGGTCCAAGAAATCCGAAAATTTCTCCTTGCTTCACCTCAATATTTACATTTCGAAGTGCCGTTTTTTCGTTGAAACTTTTCATTACATCTTTCATTTCAATTGCCAATGTCATCCCGTCATCCCCTTTGTTTTTCTTTTTATAGATGAAAGTCGCTTTAGCGCTTTTCGTTTGTCTGTTTCGCTTTTCTTGACTCAATCATATGAAAAACAAAAGGGTTACGCAGTAAAATACCGGTAAAAGGAGTATTTTTACCGGTGAATGAATCGTATTTTAAGCTTACTGGAGCAAATTTTATAGCCCAATCACACCTTTTAATTCATCCATTCGTCCTTTTGAAAGCGGGATTGAACTTTTTCTTTCGTCATCCAAAATTAAACTAAAGCTATTACGAGTCCACGTAATTACTTCTCGTACTCTTTGTAAATTCACAAGGTACGAGCGGTGACATCTAAAGAAACCAAAACCTGTTAATCTCGCTTCTAGTTCACTTAATGTTAATGCACATACGAAATCACCTTCGCGCACATGAATATGTGTCACTCCGTTTTGCGTTTCAATGAAATGAATTTCCATTGGATCAAGTAAAATGATTTTATCGTTCACTTTCGCTGGTATTCTTTCAAGTTTCATTTGCGGAATCATTTGAACAACCTTTTCTTCATCCACCTCTTCAATTTCTTCTTGTTCGATTTCTATTTTCTTCACACCATCATTGTTTAATATGTATACATCTTCTGTTAACGAAAGGGCGTCCGATAGAAAGGATGACGTTATAAAAATCGCCTTTCCTTTCTCCTTCATTGCCATAATCGCTTTTCGAATAATAATTGTGCTCTCTGTATCTACATTTTGCTCTGGCTCTTCTAGGATAACTAAATCCGGATTATGAACCATAACTCGCCCAATATGAAGGCGGCGTTTCTCTGAAAATGATAGTTTTTCTATTTTAACGTTTAACTTATCTAAAAGGCCGACATATTGTACAACTTCTTCCGTACTCATATTCGATTCATAAAGACCTATTAAAAACTTAAAGTATTCCTTCACCTTCAAACGATCATATGCTTCATCTTTCAAAAAACAAAAACCGATGCGGGAATAATTTTCCCTTCCGATTGCTTCGCCTTCAAACAGTACATTTCCCGCTGATGCCTCTTCCTCCCCAATAATGATGCGGTGCAAAATCTTTGCTGTATGGTTATTACACTGCAAAACAACACATTGCCCTTTCTCAACCTCTAGCTCAATTACCGGTAACTGGTTCGTCTTCCCTAACTGTTTCAACTCCAATAACGCCATTTCGTCTCCCCCGAATGCTTTTTATCACATTATACCAAACAATTAATGGAAATTTTTGATATTTTATGAAGCACTATAAAAAGAAGGCTATCCAAATAAAAGAATAGCCTTCTTCTCTAGTTTTGTCCTACCATATAAGTCTTGAGCTGATCACGCAGTGCTCTCTTTAAGAATTTCCCTACAGATGTTTTCGGAAATTCTGCTTTTAGTAAAGCATACAGATCATCTCTTTCTACTGCTTGTCCCTCTTTTAGTACAACGCAAGTAAACGGGACGTTTTTCATGCGGCACCGCCACAACAGATGCTTCTAACACTTTATCGTGCGACACTAAAGCATTTTCTAAATCTATGGAAGAAATCCATTCGCCTCCACTTTTAATTCAGTCTTTCGTACGATCAGCAATCTTAATACATCCTTCCGAATCAACCGTGACAATGTCTCCTGTATAGAGCCAACCGTCTTTCATTGATTCTTCTGTACGTTCATCCTTATAATAGCTTCCAGCGATCCATGGGCCCTTTAAACAGAGTTCTGTCACCACTGAACATTGACGATTTTTTTAATATATCTATTAACCTATCCACTAACAAAAGAAAACCGTCCCAATATACCTCTTGGAACGGCCTCTTTTCCCCCTACTTCTTCACCATCAACTTTCCTTCATAATCATTCATCGACTTTATTTCGACACCCTTATAATAATGAGCAACGATATCTGTATATTTCTTACCTTCCGCCGCCATGCCATTTGCTCCGTATTGGCTCATGCCAACGCCGTGACCGAATCCCTTCGTTGTAACGACGATTTTATCCCCTTCTTGTTTCCATGTGAAGTCAGAAGAGCGTAAATCTAACTTTTCACGAACTTGCTTTCCTGTTAATGTTTTCCCTTGAAATGCTACATCTTTTACTCGCTTTCCTTCCGTAAGATCTTTAATATTTCCAACCTTCCCGTCTGCCAACACCTTCACACCGAGACGTTTTTGAAAGTCAGCTACTGTAAAGGTTTGCTCGCTCGTAAATTTTGGAGAGGCTTGATCCCACGGACTATCTACGCTCTTTAAGTACGGATAATCATTTCCCCAATAATCAGCTGCATTTTCTGTCCGGCCATTACTCGTTGAGAAGAAGGATGCTGAGATTGGTTTTCCATCATACGTTAAAACTTGTCCTGCGGTTTTCGAAACGGCTTCTTCGATTTTTTTCAAGTTATTTTCGTAGTTATTACCCCATTGTTTCTTCAATTCTTCTTTACTTTTGTACACTTGATCTTTCACCGTATCTGTCACGTCCGCATTGTTTTTCTTTCCTCCGCTTAGCATACGCTGTACCACAAATGTTCTCGCTGCTAATGCCTGCGCCTTTAGCGCCTCTATTTCAAAACTGGCATTCATCTCAGAAGCTACTACACCGGTCACATACTCCTCCATAGGTAATGTATCTACCTTTTTCTGTTTCTCACGATATACAGCAACTTGAACCGCTGTATCCACTTTCCCTGGAGCTGGTATACTTTCTATTGCTGGAGGAGTTTTAGAAGCTGCTTCTTCCCCTACTTTTGCTTTCGCAAACGGAATAACAAGAGCAGCAGGTACAATGGATAACGAGCGCTATGAGAAGCGCTACTGTGATAAAAAGTGGCTTTGAAAATTTCATCTTATTTCCCCCAATATCCAAAAGCTTTACTCCATTCATTCTTATGGAACAACTCTTCCTTTTAGAACATACTTAAGGGGGAAGTAGCTAAAACGAAAATTTTCTAAATATTTTTACTGGTACGTGCATAAGTATAGAATTTATTGACTATAACAGTAATAACCCAAAAAAATAGTCCCTACGTCAAAAGACGTAGAGACTATTTCAATTAAGCGTGAAGATCAGAAACTTCTTGTTCTTTCACTTCTTCTACTTTTTCGTTTACACGTTCAATAGTTGCACCTAATGCAGCTAATTTCTTATGGAAATCTACATAACCACGGTCAAGATGCTTTAACTCAGTTACACGAGTGTAACCTTCAGATACTAAACCAGCTAAGATTAATGCAGCAGCAGCACGTAAGTCAGTTGCGCCTACTTCAGCACCTTGTAAGCTGTTTGGACCGTTCATAATAACAGAACGACCTTCGATTTTAATATCAGCATTCATACGACGGAATTCTTCAACGTGCATAAAGCGGTTTTCGAATACCGTTTCTGTAATCATACTTGTTCCATCAGCTTGTAGTAATAATGCCATCATTTGTGATTGCATGTCTGTTGGGAAACCTGGGTGAGGCATAGTTTTAATATCAACCGCTTTTAACTTATCTGGGCCGATAACACGTACACCTTCATTTTCCTCAATAACTTTAACACCCATTTCTTCCATTTTCGCTGTAATTGAGCGTAAATGTTCAGGTACAGCATTTTCAATTAAGATGTCTCCACCAGTAATTGCCGCTGCAACCATGAATGTTCCCGCTTCAATACGGTCAGGAATAATAGAGTGGTTTCCACCATATAATTTATCAACGCCTTCGATACGAATCGTTCCAGTTCCAGCTCCGCGTACTTTCGCTCCCATCGCATTTAAGAAGTTAGCTAAGTCAACGATTTCTGGTTCTTTCGCTGCGTTTTCAAGGATTGTTGTCCCTTTTGCTAATGTAGCTGCAGACATAATGTTTTCTGTCGCGCCCACGCTTGGGAAGTCTAAATAAATTTTAGCTCCTTTTAGTTCTCCCTCAACGTATGCCTCAACAAAACCATTACCAACCTGTACTTTTGCTCCCATTGCTTCGAAGCCTTTTAAATGTTGGTCAATTGGACGTGAACCAATTGCACATCCACCAGGAAGTGCAATACGAGCACGGCCGTTACGTGCAAGTAATGGTCCCATTACTTGAACAGATGCACGCATTTTACGTACATATTCAAATGGTGCTTCAATGTTTAGTTCTTTAGAAGCATCGATTGTTACTTGGTTATTTTCAAATACGACTTCAGCATTTAAATGACGTAATACCTCATTAATTGTGTATACATCAGACAAAACTGGTACTTCAGATAGTACATTCTTTCCATCACTCGCTAATAGGGCTGCAGCGATTATAGGTAATACAGCATTTTTTGCGCCCTCAACACGCACTGTGCCGTTTAACCGCTTTCCGCCACGGACGATGATCTTTTCCAAATTATTCCCCTCCGTGTCCTTTTTTCAGTATCTATTCACTCAATACTCAGAAGTTATGATCGGTGTGCCAACCACAATTGTATCTTTGTTGTCTGTAGAACGTATTGCTATTTGCACATTTATTTTCTCTCTATTTGTTGAAAGAGCGTCATCCCACTTTTTATTGTATGCGGAGACTGACACAAATGCTCTTTCTTCTATCTGTTCGATCGCTCTTGCTGAAAGATCTTTCAAAAACTGATTGGTTTTATTTTGCAAAACACCTTCAATCTTATCATTCAGTACACCTTGAACACAAGTGTAAATTATAGGTTTTTCACTAAAAATTTTATTTGTTTTCTGAATGTACTTCGGGTCCCATTTCGCCCCGCTTACTTCAAAAATAATGAAAGTGTTTTCTTTAGTATTTTCCTTACTCCATGTTACTACTACTCGTTCTTCATAAGAAGAAAACTTTTTATAGGATGTAGCTTTATATCCATCTGGAGATTGCTCTAATTCCCACTTTTGAATATTCGCCTTGTCCTTCACATCGTTTAACAACCTTTGAAACGTATGTATATTAGAAATTGTTTTTGTTTCTCGCGCTAACCATGACCACTTCTCTACTTTAGCATCATTTTTCTCTAAAGTTGCAATCATGCTCTCCATTTTCTGTTCATCGCTGATCGGTTTCATCTCTCTATATCCAACCAAAAATAAAACAACACTTATTATAACAATAAGAATGGCTTTAAGCTTCAATTTCATCCCCTCCTATCCCCATTGTTAACGGAGATATGAGGTTCTATACACTTACTTTACTAAATACGTTAAACTCTTTGAATAGCCTAAATAATCAAGGAAAAAGTTACTTACAGATGTCCCAATTGCAATTGTAATTAGGATGAGTAACACTCGCGTCTGCATCACTTTTCCAGACTTCATTAAACGCTCAATGTGAACACCTTGTAAGGCCCACCACGTAATGGTAATAAACAATAAATGCGAAACAATGGCAATCAGTGCTTGTTGCCCTAAAAGATGTGCCAAAAAATCGACCCCTTTTTACCCAGCTACTACTTACGAAATACTATAAAAACGATACCATGATAAGTAGGAGCCACACTTTTTCAAATACAAATAAGCATCTTACATTTCACATCGTAATTTGCTCTCAAAAAAAACATATACCTACATGCGTTTTCAATTGTAATTCACACAAAATAAAAAGCGCAGAGTAACAACTCCACACCTTTTATTTTCACTATTGTACCACGTTCCCTAAGAAGAAGAAATCCTTCATTAATGGAAAATATTCATAAAAGAAATTGTATCCAATCATCGGCATAATCCCTAGTATTACAATCGAGATTGCACAAAGGCTCATAACAACCTTTATATTCAATGGCAAACGAATTTTCTCTTCCACTTCTCCCGTCCGGAAAAACATTTGCTGTAGAATACGGAAATAATATACAAATGAGATGACTGTCGTCCCCATCATAATAGAAGCTAGTACGTAATGAGCTGGCTCTACATGCAGTGCACCTAAAAAGATGTTAATTTTCCCGATGAAACCAGCTGTTCCTGGTATTCCGGCCAACGATAATATAAAAATCGTCATCACTATCGCTGTAAATGGCGACCTTTTATATAATCCGGTGAAAATGGTAATGTTTTCTTTGTCGCTTTGTAAGATTAAGCCGTGGATAATTGCAAATACACCTATATTCATAAGCATATACGCAAGCATGTAAAACCACATGCTATCCATCGTAAATGGTGATAATGCTACAAGCGGAACGAGTAAATACCCCGCATGTGCGATTCCCGAATAGGCAAATAGGCGTTTTACGTTATATTGCTTTAACGCTACTACGTTTCCAATAATCATCGTAATACTCGCTAGTACTGCAATGTATATGCTCATACGTCCGTATAAAGATTGCATGTCTCCTTGCACCGATACACTTGCAAAAACCATGAGAAACAGACGAATAATGAGTAAGAATCCAGCAATTTTAGAAATCGTCCCGAGAAAAGTAGTAACAGGCGTAGCCGCTCCCTCATACACATCTGGTGCCCACATATGAAACGGCACTGTCGCAATTTTAAACGAGAGTCCAACGAGTAATAGTAGAAATGCGAGAGCTAACAATAACTGAATACCACCAGCAAGCTCCCCTGCGAATACTTTTTGCATGTCCACGATATTAGTTGATCCTGTAATACCGTATAAATAACTCATTCCAAAGAGCGTAATTGCCGTGCCAATACCTCCATTAATGACATATTTCATGGCCGCCTCGTTTGACGCACGGTTCCTTTTTCGTATTCCTACTAAAATATATGAAGAAAGTGAAAGCAATTCTAAACCGACGAAAAGTGTAATGAAGTCAACACTAGAAGCCATAAACATAGCCCCAAGAAGTGCCATTAAAAATAAGTAATAATATTCTCCCTTATCTTCAATTGGATTCTTCTTATCATCGCTCATGGCGGTGCATAAGATGAGGGCCACTCCGCCTAATAACAACGTTTTAAACCCTTTTGAAAACCCATCTAACACAAACGATCCATTTAAAATATCTCCTGTCGGTTCATCGTATAGCGTGATTAACGACACGATTGCTAATATGACGGCTGCGATTGCACTAAGCGCTACATATCTATGATTCAACTTAAAAAACAAATCACATATGGAAAGAAGGATGGCAGCTCCGAGAATAATGAATTCTGGCACCATGAGATGCCATGATAAGCTAAGTAACGTATTCATATCCATCCTACTTCACCCCCAATGTTTTCAATGTATTTTGAAGCGGATCCCCTAGTATTTCTGGCATTACTCCAATTGCAATAATGCAGAAGATAAGTAGCAATATAGGCACATACTCCCAACCGTGTATATCAGCTTTCGCCTCCCACTCTTTCTTACCAAATGTTACTTGAAGTGTCGCTCTCAATACGTATACAGCGGTTAAAATGATGCCAAGTACACCGACTGCAGCAATGACTGGCTCCCCTTGGAATAAACCGAGAAAGGCAAGAAACTCGCTAACAAATCCAGACATTCCTGGCAATCCAAGCGATGCCATTCCTCCCGCTAAGAAGAAGCCGCTAAGTACCGGGACACTTTTTGCGAGTCCGCCAAGCGCTGTAATGTCCGAAGTTCCAAAGCGCTGTTCTATAACGCCAAGTAAGAAAAAGAGTAAGGCTGCAATTAAACCGTGAGACACAACTTGGAATAGTGCCCCTTGTGTACCTGGTGCATTTAACGCCGCAAGGCCCATTAATACGATGCCCATATGCGAAATACTAGAGTAAGCAAGCACCTTCCGAAAGTCCGTTTGAATGAGCGCTAAGAAGGCTCCGTACAATAAATTGATGACTCCTAAAACCGCAATAAGCGTTGCAAACTCGCGAAAGTATTCCGGGAATAGCCCCTTTCCGAAACGAATCATACCGTATGCCCCAATCTTCAGTAAAACGCCCGCATGAAGCATAACTACAGCCGGATGCGCTTCAACATGCACATTGACCATCCAGCGATGTAGCGGGAAAACGGGTAGTTTAATCGCAAAGGCAATCATTATGGCAAGAAACAAACCGAACTGTAAGCTGCTTGAGACAGCCATTCCTCCCCCAGCACCTACACTCGTTAATATTTCTTTAAGCTCTGTAATATTTGTTGTACCTGTTTTTGCAAATAAAACTGAGAAAACGATGAGTAAAATAGCGGAGCCAATACCGTTATATATTAAATAACTATAAGCAGCCTTTTCACTCGACAATTTCCCCCACTTCCCAATTAATAAAAACATTGGAGGCAACGTAATTTCAAAGAAGATAAAGAACAACATTAAATTTTGAGCAGCGAAGACGCCGAGCATCCCTATTTCTAACATGAGTAGCAGCATATAAAAGGCTTTCAAGTTTCTTTTAATAGTAAATGCCGCAATTGCTGCAAGCATCGCTAGAAGGGCTGTCAGCACCATCATAACGAGCGATAAACCATCAATGCCGAGCTCGTAATAAATGGAAAACCATCTTTTATCCACCGCTGCAAGATCCCCAAATTTAATCCATTTCACTTTTTCATCAAATAGCGATAAACTTTTTCCAGAAGCGTATGTACAAGCGAGAACGATAGCGATTCCAAATGGAAGCGCCGTTCCAAATAAACCAAGCGCTCGCACAGTACGCGATTCTTTTTTTGGCGTTAATACAAGTAAGAGAATTCCTAAAAGCGGGGAAAAAATGAAGAACGTTAATAACAAATCATTCATCGTAAATCCCCTCCCGTATAGAGCAAAATAATGACGAGTACTGCAAGCGAAACAGCTGTTACAGTGCCGTACACTTGTACATTTCCGTTTTGGAGTCTAGAACCGAGTCCGCTTAGCCCTTTAATTAGACTCCCTATTAAAACGGCAATTCCTTCGACTACATACACCTCAAATAAGCGAAGCACATGGGCGATTCCCTTCGTAATAGGGAGCACCGTCATATTGTATAGTTCATCCACATAATATTTTTCTTTCAAAAGGTTATAAAGAGGTGCTCCATCGCCACCAGCCCAATCTCTAGAAATAGATTTCTTGCCATATATGAAATATGCGAGAGCGATTCCTGCAAATGAAACGATAGTCGCTACGATCATAATCCAAACTGGTCCGTGTGCCTCTCGCACTTTAAATGCTACATCTTTCGTAAGCCAATCCCCGAGGAATGTCCCAAACCATGGTGTATTCATATAACCCGCCACTACGGCGAGAACGCCAAGGACGATCATCGGATACGTCATAACGCGGGGCGATTCATGCACATCTTCCTTTGTCTTTACTTCCCCAGTAAAGACAAGGAAGTAGAGCCGGAACATGTAGAATGCTGTTAAGAACGCTGCAATTACTGCTAATATGAATAAAACGTAATTGCCATTCATCCAAGTCGCCGCTAAAATTTCATCTTTACTAAAGAAACCCGAAAGGAGCGGAACCCCGCTAATTGCAAGTGTACCGATTAAAAATAGTGCACCCGTTACTTTCATCTTCTTCTGTAAACCGCCCATTTTATTAATGTCTTGCGTATGCACTACATGAATGACACTTCCTGCCGCCAAAAATAGTAGCGCTTTAAAAAAAGCGTGTGTCGTTAAATGGAAAACACCAGCTACATAACCAGCAGACCCTAACGCAAGCATCATATACCCGAGCTGACTAACTGTAGAATAAGCAAGCACTCTCTTTATGTCCGTTTGTACAAGACCGATAGAAGCCGCAAAGATCGCAGTGAAAGCTCCAACGATTGCCACCGTCTGCATCGCCACTGCACTTGCTGAAAATAGTGGAAACATCGTCGCCACTAAATATACGCCAGCTGCGACCATCGTCGCTGCATGAATAAGTGCCGAAACAGGCGTCGGCCCCTCCATTGCATCTGGTAACCACGTATGAAGCGGGAACTGACCTGACTTCCCCATCGCCCCGATAAAAATTAATATCGCTGTTATTGTAATCATCGTAGGGGTAAGATCCCCCGTATGAATCGCCCTAAATATTGCGTCATATTCAAAACTACCTGCATGCCAGAAAATTAAGATCATCCCAATAAATAAACCGATATCTCCAATACGAGTCATAATAAAAGCCTTTTTCGCAGCAGCCTTCGCTTCTTCTTTAAAGAAATAAAAACCGATGAGTAAAAATGAACCAAGGCCGACTAACTCCCAAAATATATAAAGCTGTAATAAATTCGGTGATATAACGAGCCCGAGCATTGCAAATGTGAAGAGCCCTAAATAGGCATAAAAGGTTGGTAATCTTTCATCACCTTTCATATAACCTTTCGAATACACATGTACAAGTAAACTCACAAGTGTAACGATAAACAGCATTAAAGCCCCTAATGCAGTCACTTCAAAGCCAAATGATATATCAATATCTCCCGTTCTAAGCCATACCCACTTATGCTTCAATCCTACTTTCGAAAACCGTTCTACTAATACAAGTACCGCAAATATAAAGGAGAGAAAGACGAGGAAAATACTAAGTACACTGCTTCCTTCTCTAATTTTCTTCCCGAATATAAGTAATAAAAAAAACGAAACAAGCGGGAAAAGCGGTATGAGCCATGCATAATCGATCATTGTTTCCTTCCCCCTTTTCGGTCACAATGTTATCCTTTGAGCGTATCCATTTCATCTACATGAACCGTCGTACGATTACGATACAAAGCAATTAAAATGGCGAGTCCTACCGCCGCCTCCGCTGCTGCTACAGCCATCGTAAACAGAGAGAAAATTTGCCCTGTTAAATTTGGGAACAAACCTAATTTACTAAACGCGACTAAATTTAAATTGGCCGCGTTAAGCATTAATTCAATACAAACTAATACAATCACTGTATTTCGCTTCGTTAAAGCTCCAAACAAACCGATGCAAAACAAAATAATCGCAAGCGTTAAATATGCAGAAGCTGGAACGCTACTCATTGGAATCCTCCTCTTTCTCATCCTTCTTCGCAAGTATAATCGCGCCAACAAGTGCTACAAGTAAAATAACTGAGGTTAACTCAAATGGAATAATATATTTCGAATAGAGAAGTGTACCGATTTGAAGTGTGTTTTTTTCATGGAGAGGTAAACTTCCTTGTGTGCTTTCATTTGCAAAATCAATATTGTTAACAGCGAAATACATAACTGCCCCAAATGCTACAACCGCAAAGAAGATAATCCATTTTCGAAGAGTAAGACGCGATTCATTTTCTGCGTTATGTTGCGTTAACATAATGCCAAAAATCATAATAATTGTAATCGCACCGGAGTAAAGTAAAATTTGTGCAACTCCGATAAATTCGGCCGATAAAAGAAAGTACAAACCTGCGATACTAAGAAATGTCAGAACGAGAGCTAGCATCATATGCATGACTTTCGTTAAGTTCAACATAAGAACACCGCCGATAATTGCAGACAAGGATAGTATGAAGAATGCTACAAACTCGCCATTCATGCTTTATTCTCCTTCCTGACGTTTTCGTCGTTTTCGTCAAGCCACTGCAAATTTTTAAATAAATCATCACGTGAATATTCCGCGAGCTCAAAGTTATTTGTCATAACAATCGCCTCTGTCGGACAAACTTCTGTACATAAATCACACAGAATACAAATTTCAAAATTAATATCATACGTGTCGATAATTTTTCCTTTTTTCGTAGGATCCGGATGTTTTTTTCCTGTTAACTGAATACAGTCTGTCGGACAAATGTTGGAGCATTGGTTACAAACAATACACTTTTCTGGATAAAACTTTTGAATGCCTCGAAAGCGGTCTGGCAACGGCAACGGTTGATTCGGATAATCGTAAGTCACCTTCTTCTTACTCAAATTGCTTAATGTATATTTTAATCCTTTAAATAGTCCTTTCATCTCTTACTGGCACCCCCCTCATAGATTAGAAGAATAACTCCTTAATCAATGCCGTTAAGAAAATATTCGCAAGTGCAATTGGCAATAATACTTTCCAGCCAAACTCCATTAACTGGTCACCTCTTATACGCGGAAACGTAACGCGGAACCAAATTAATAGAAAGACTACACTGCTAAATTTCAAAGCAAACCATACAGCTCCTGGGATAAACCCAAGGAACATAACTGGATTCCATCCGCCTAAAAAGAGCACTGTAATTAAAGATGCCATTCCGAAGAAATATACGTACTCTGAAAGCATGAAAAACGCCCAGCGAAACCCTGAGTATTCCGTATGATATCCAGAAACAAGTTCCGACTCTGCTTCTGGTAAATCAAACGGCGTCCTATTTAACTCTGCTACCGCTGCGATTAAGAAAACGACGAAACCGATTGGCTGCACGAAAATGTACCAAACATTCTCCTGCGCTGCTACAATTTCATTTAAATTCAGGCTACCAGCTAACAAAACGACGCCAATTACACTCATTACAAGCGGAATTTCATAAGAAATCATTTGCGCTGCCGCACGCATCCCTCCTAAAAGGGAATATTTATTATTTGATGCCCACCCTCCGGTTACGACACCAATCGTCGTAATGCCAGAAACAGCAATGTAATACAGTAAGCCTACGCCAATATCCGCGAACTGAAATTTATCAGTAAACGGGATGACTGCAAGCACCATAAATGCCGGTGCGAATGCAATGACAGGCGCTAATATAAACAACAGTTTATCTGCCGCTTTCGGAATACTATCTTCTTTCAATAATAGTTTTAAAACATCAGCTACCGTTTGCAGCAAGCCGAATCGGCCCCCAACTTGGTTTGGTCCAATTCGCCCTTGCATAAAACCCATCACTTTCCGTTCTGCCAAAATACCATATGTAACGAAGCCAAGGACTGCAAATAATAGAAGCACCGCTAATCCGAAAAAAATGAAGAAATTCGTCCAGCTTGAAGGTGATTGTAAGAGCGTTTCAATCATTAGCCATCAACCTCCCCAAGTACAATATCAACTCCACCTAAAATCGTAATTAAATTGGCGATGTTTTCACCTTTCAATAACTTCGGTAAAATTTGCAAATTGTAAAAAGACGGCCTGCGAAACTTCAAGCGGTACGGCTCTTTCTTTCCATCACTAGCAATATAGCAACCAATCTCTCCTCGCGGCGATTCTATACGGACGAACGCTTCCCCTTTAGGCGCCTTAATGATTTTCGGCACTTTCGCTAGCACAGCTCCGTCTTTCGGGAACTGTTGGACAGCTTGCCCAACAATTTTTAATGACTCCTCAATCTCTTGCATGCGGCAAACGTAACGATCCCAAGCATCTCCCACACTCCCAACAGGAATATCGAAATCAAAACGATCATAAATGGAGTACGGTTCATCCTTGCGAAGATCCCAGTTTACTCCGGTACACCGCAAATTCGCTCCGCTTAAAGAATACGAAATCGCTTCTTCCGCGCTATATATACCAACGCCTTTTACGCGATTTAAGAAAATCTCATTACCGCTAACGAGATCATGATAACCTGCCAATTGCTCTCGCATATACGGAACAAACTCTTCCACTTTTTCAATCCAACCGTCCGGCGCATCCCACTTTACACCCCCGACTCTCATATAGTTAAAAGTAAGACGGGCACCGCATAATTCGTTTAATAAATTTATAATCATCTCTCGTTCACGAAACGCGTATAAAAACGGGCTGACCGCTCCTATATCAAGAAGATTTGTCCCCCACCAAACGAGGTGGCTCGCAATCCTTCCAAGCTCCATTGCAAGTACTCGTAAGTATTCGGCCCGCTCCGGGATTTCAAGCCCCATCATCGTCTCGACAGCATGGCAAATGACGTAGTTATTCGTCATGGCCGATAAATAGTCCATTCGATCTGTATAAGGGATAATTTGCGTATACTGTAAGCTCTCGGCAATCTTTTCGGTCCCGCGATGCAAATATCCAATAACTGGTGTAGCTTCTTTAATAATTTCCCCGTCAATCTTAATAACAAGCCTGAACACACCATGCGTACTCGGATGCTGAGGCCCTACATTCAAAAGCATTTCTTCCGTACGGATCATAAGCTACACCTCCACATCATACGGTTCATAATCTTTCCTAAGCGGATACCCTATCCAATCATCAGGCATTAAAATACGTGATAAATTCGGATGTCCCTTAAATACAATGCCGAGCAAATCATACGCTTCTCGCTCTGGCCAGTCCGCTCCTTTCCAAAGCGCTGCAACCGACTCTACTTCTGGTGCTTCCCTATCCAACTTCACCTTCACCGCTACTGACTGTTTCTTTCCATATGAAAATAAATGAACATATACTTCCATATGTGTCACAAAATCCGTCGCATGTAGCTCTGACATATAATCAAAAGCAAGTCCTTCATGGAATCGCAGTAATTCCATCACTTCATAATATTTTGCGGGATCCACAACAAGAGTCGGCACGTCTTTTGAAAGTTTATTAATGTAGGAATCTACTAATGCATCCTCTCCTTTTTCCCCCTTAATAAATTCAACATACTGATTTAAATACGGCTGATTCACGGATGGCTCTTCCGGCTTCAGCTCCTCTTCCTTCTTACCTTCAGCGCCCTTTGTCTTTGCTCTTGCAGCCGCAGCCGCTTTTGCTTTCGCTGCTGCTTTTGCCTTCGCCTTTTCATCTCCCGAATCCCCATCACCTTGAGAGGCCTTCTGCTTCGCTAACGCCGCTGCTTTTGCCTTTGCAGCCGCCACGGCCTTGGCTTTCGCCTTAGCCTTGTCCTCTTCCGTTACTTCTTCTGTTCCTTCT